>JAFIEM010000039.1 GCA_020832555.1 Natronohydrobacter sp.
TGGTCGAGGCGATCCTTGATCTGGTCCGCGCCTGCCGCCCGGATGAGCCGGAAGCGCATGACGCCGTGAAGGATTCGGTCAGTTGGGGCCCCGGCCCGCGCGCCGCACAGGCGCTGATGCTGACTGTCCGCGCCCGCGCGCTGCTTGACGGTCGCCTTGCCCCTTCGGTCGAGGATGTGGCCGCGATGGCCCGCCCCGTCCTGACGCATCGCATGGCGCTCGGTTTTGCGGCGCGTGCGCGCGGTGACAATCTGGGCCAGATCATCGACCGTGTGGCGGCATCTGCCACGCGGATGGAGGTCGCGGCTTGAGCCATCCCGCGACGCTCCGTTCCGGCGCCGAAGGGCTGGCCGCAAACCTGCCCGCCCTCATGGCGCAGGCGCATCTCTTGGCGGCGTCGGTCCTGCCCGGCGCGCATGGGCGCAAACGCGCAGGCGCGGGCGATGAGTTCTGGCAATACCGACAGGCCACATCGTCCGACTGGGGCGCGCGGATCGACTGGCGGCGTTCTGCCCGCGCCGATGTGCATTTCGTGCGAGAAACCGAATGGCAGGCGGCGCAAGCGGTCACGCTCTGGGTGGATCGCAGCCAGGCCATGCAATTCACCGGCCACAAAATCCGCGCGCCCAAGGCCGAGCGCGCGCGGCTTCTGGGGCTGGCGCTCTCGGTCCTGCTTTTGAAAGGCGGCGAACGTGTGGGCCTGATGCCCGACATACCCCCGCGCGCGGGCCGCGCACAGCTTGACCCGCTCGCGCTGTCGCTTGTGACGGACACGGATCAGGATTACGGCACCCCCCCGGACATGGCGCTGCCATCCCATTCGCAGGCCGTGTTCCTGTCCGATTTCCTTGGCGATCCGAAGCCCGTGCAGGATGCCGTGGGCCGCGCGGCAGATCGCGGGATCGGGGGCGCGCTGGTGCAGATCCTCGACCCGGTGGAAGAGGAATTTCCCTATCAGGGCCGCTCGATCTTTGAATCGATGGCGGGCGCACTGCGCCATGAAACCCTGCGCGCGAATGACCTGCAAAGCCGCTACCGCGCGCGGCTGGCCGAACGGCGTGACATGCTGGCAGGTCTGGCCCGCGTCACCGGCTGGCAGCTTCTGACCCATCACACGGATCAGCCTGCAAGTTCCGCGCTGATGTGGCTCTGGCAGCAACTCGACGCAGGCAGGGGGCGCTGATGTTCACCCTTGGCCCGCTCGGTTTCGCCTCACCGCTCCTGCTTGCCGCGCTTGTAGCATTGCCGCTTCTGTGGTGGCTGTTGCGCGCCGTCCCGCCCGCCCCCGTCATTCGCCGCTTCCCCGGTGTGGCGCTGCTGATCGGGCTGAAGGATGAAACCACCGAGACCGACAAGACGCCCCTCTGGCTGCTTTTGCTGCGTGCTTTGGCCGTGGCCGCGCTGATCTTCGGCTTCGCAGGCCCGGTCCTGAACCCGCAGGCCGCGCGCGATGGCGATGGGCCGCTTCTGATCGCGCTTGATGCAAGCTGGGCCAGCGCCCGTGACTGGCCGCGCCGGATCGAGCGTGTGAATGACCTGCTGGCCGAGGCACAGCGCGCAGGCCGCCCCGTCGCCGTGGTGGCGCTGAGCGACCCGCCGCCGGGTGAAACGCCCTTCCGCGCCGCCGATTTCTGGGCCGAACGTGTGCCGGGCATGGAGCCTGCGCCCTTCATCGCTGATCCGGAGCGCCTGAACGACTGGCTCACTGCCTTGCCAGCGGGTTTCGATACTTACTGGCTGTCCGATGGTCTCGATCACGCTTACCGCTCCGATCTGCTGACGGCCCTGCAAACGCGCGGCGCGGTCACTGTCTATGAGACTTCGCGCCCCCCGTTGGCCCTTGCGCCGCCGACCCTGCGCGAAGGGGTCATTTCCCTGACCGCCCATCGCCCCGCCGGTCTGCCTGCGCAAGCCATTGAAATCACCGCCACAGGCCGTGACCCTGCGGGGATCGAGCGGCTTCTGCACCGGGCCGAGGCCGAATTCGCCGCAGGCGCCACCACCGCCCGCGTCGATCTGACGCTGCAGCCGGAATTGCGCAACCGCATCACGCGCTTCCAGATCGCAGGCGAACGCAGCGCGGGCGCGGTGGCGCTCAGCGACGATGCGCTGCAACGGCGCAAGGTCGCCCTGCTGACCGGGCGCGAAGGGCGCGAAGGGCTCGATCTGCTCTCGCCCTTCTTCTACCTGCGTCAGGCACTGGAGCCGGTGGCCGATCTGATCGAAAGCCCCTCGGTCGATGACCTGCTGCTGACCGCGCCCGATGTGCTGATCCTTGTCGATATCGCCCAACTGGCGGAAATCGAATCCGCCCAGATCCTCGATTTCGTGAATGATGGCGGGCTGCTGCTGCGCTTCGCCGGTCCCCGTCTGGCCGCAAGCGACGTGGCCCGCGCCGAGGAAGACCCGCTTCTGCCCGTCCGCCTGCGCATCGGTGGCCGCACGGTCGGCGGCGCGATGAGCTGGGGCGCACCGCGCGAATTGCGCGAATTCAGCAATGACTCGCCCTTCGCCGGGCTGAGCATCCCCCGCGATGTGACGATCAGCGCGCAGGTTCTGGCCCAGCCCGACCCGGCGCTCTCCGAACGCACCATTGCCGCGCTGGCCGATGGCACGCCCTTGGTCACGCGCAAATTCTCGGGCGAAGGACAGGTCGTGCTGATCCATACCACCGCCAATGCCGAATGGTCCTCGCTGCCGCTTTCCGGCCTGTTCGTGCAGATGCTGGAACGCCTTGCCGTCTCCACCCGCCCCGCAGCCCCTACGGCGGAGGCGATGGCAGGCACCCAATGGCAACCCGAACGCGCGCTGGATGGGTTCGGGCAGATCATGGACGCCAGCCAACGCCCGGTCATCCCCGGTGAGCGTATGGCCGAAGGTCGTTTCGGGCCTGATCTGCCCCCCGGTGTTTATCGCAGCGCCGCCGGATCGCTTGCGCTGAACATTGGCCAGCCGGAAATGGAGTTGCGCCCGACCGTATGGCCCGAAAATGTGATTGTCGAGCGCGACACCATCGCCGAGGAACGCGACCTGACAGCACTGTTTCTGACGCTCGGCCTTGGCCTTCTGCTCATCGACATTCTGGCCGCCCTCTGGGTCTCTGGCCGGTTGCGCAATGCGACCGCTGTGCTGGCGCTGCTGACCCTTGGCCTGCATCACAGCCCCGCACAGGCCGATGACCGCCTTGCGCTGCAAGCGACCTCCGACATGGTTCTGGGCCATGTCCTGACCGGTGACAACCGCGTTGATCAGGTCGCGCGTGCCGGGCTACTGGGCCTCAGCCGCGTGCTATATGCCCGCACCTCGGTCGAGCCCGGTCCGCCCATCGGTGTCGATATCGAGGCCGATGAACTGACCTTCTTCCCCTTCCTCTACTGGCCAATCACCGAGGACACACCGATCCCGTCGGACGCGGCCACGGCCAGACTGAACCGCTACCTGCGCGGCGGCGGCATGATCCTGTTCGACACGCGCGACGCGGAACTGGCCGGGCTGACCCGCACCACCCCGGAAGCGCGCCGCTTGCAAGCCATCGCCCGCGCGCTCGACATTCCGCCGCTGGAGCCGGTGCCAGAGGACCACATCCTGACCCGCACCTTCTATCTGATACAGGACTTCCCCGGCCGCCATACGGGCCGCGATGTCTGGGTCGAAGCCGCGCCCCCTGACGCCGAACGCGCCGAAGGAATGCCATTTCGCAACCTCAATGACGGGGTGACACCCGTGATCATCGGCGGGCATGACTGGGCGTCCGCCTGGGCCGTGGATGATCAGGGCCGCCCGATGGTGCGCCTTGGCATGGGCTATTCCGGCGAGGAACAGCGCGAGATGGCGTATCGTTTCGGCATCAACCTGATCACCCATGTCCTGACCGGCAATTACAAATCCGATCAGGTCCATGTGCCCGCACTTCTGGAAAGGCTGGGCCAATGACGGGCGGTCAAGAGATTGTTTTCGCGCCGCTTCTTGATTGGCCGTTGATCTGGGCTGTGGCGGGGATTGCCGCGCTCATGGTCGGGCTTGCGCTCTGGCGGGGCCTGCGCGGCTGGTGGCTGCGAGGCTTGGCAGCACTGGCGCTGATCGCGGCGCTGACCAACCCTTCGCTCCAGACCGAAGATCGCGACACGTTGGACGATATCGCTCTGATTCTGGTCGATGACACAGCGTCGAACCGGCTGGGCACCCGCGCCGAACAGACCGAAACTGCGCTTGCGCATCTGGAAACCGCGATCGAGGGCTTGGGCGGGATCGAGGCGCGTATCACCCGCCTGCCTGACGGGCCGCGCAATCAGGGCACCGAGATCAACACGGCCCTAGCCGCAGCACTCTCCGACCTGCCGCGCGACCGTCTTGCCGGGGTCTTTGCCATCACCGATGGCCAGACCCATGATGACGCGTTGGGCCTCAGCCTGCCTGCGCCCTTCCACTTGCTCAAGACCGGCAAGGCCAGCGACTGGGACCGCCGGTTGATTGTGCGCAACGCACCTGCCTTCGCCATTCTAGGCGAACCGATCACACTCGGGCTGCGCATCGAGGATCAGGGCGCGGTCCCGCCGGGGGAAAGCAGCTTCGCTGCGATCAATTACGCCATCAATGGCGGCGAGATGATGCGCGCCATGGTGCCGGTGGGCGAGGATATGGAAATCACCGTCACGCTGGATCGGGGCGGGATGAATGTGCTGCAATTCGAGCTGGACGAAGCCCCCGGCGAGCTGACCACCCGCAACAATGCCGCCATCGTCCAGATCAACGGGGTGCGCGACCGGCTCAGCGTGCTTCTGGTCTCGGGCGAGCCGAATGCCGGGCAACGGACATGGCGGAACCTGCTGAAATCCGACCCAGCCGTGGATCTGGTGCATTTCACCATCCTGCGACCGCCGGATCGTCATGACGGGGTGCCAGTGAATGAACTGTCGCTGATCGCCTTCCCGACGCGGGAACTGTTCGTCGAGAAGATTGACGAGTTCGACCTGATCATCTTTGACCGCTACCGGCGGCGCGGTATCCTGCCCAACAGCTATTTCGCCAATATCGCCCGCTATGTCGAAGATGGCGGCGCGCTTCTGGTGGTGGGCGGGCCAGAACTTGCCAGCGCCGACAGCATCTGGCGCTCGCCCTTGGGCGAGATCTTTCCGGCCCGCCCCACGGCCCGCGTGATCGAGGAAGGCTTCACCCCGCGCGTGACCGAACTCGGGCAGCGCCATCCGGTGACAGCGGGGCTGGAAGCCCTTGCCCCGGCGGCAGAGGATGGCCCCGGCTGGGGCCGCTGGTTCCGCCAGATCGAGATGGAACCCGAGCAGGGCCAGACAGTCATGAGCGGGGTGGATGGCCGCCCGCTTCTGATGCTTGACCGCGTGGGCGCGGGCCGCATGGCGCTTCTTGCCTCGGATCAGACCTGGCTCTGGGATCGCGGGTTTGAAGGCGGCGGGCCGCAACTGGAACTCTTGCGGCGGCTGGCCCATTGGATGATGGGCGAGCCGGAACTGGAAGAGGAAACCCTGAGCGCCACCGCCGAAGGCAACCGCGTGACGATCCTGCGCCGCAGCCTGCGCGATGACGTGGGTGCTGTGACGCTGACCGGCCCGGATGGCGCGGAAACATTGCTGGATCTGACCGAAGATGCGCCCGGCACCTTCCGTACGGAATTCGACGCGCCCGAAATCGGGCTTTACCGCCTGTCTGAGGGCGATCTGGACGCAGTGATCGCGCTGGGGCCACAGGCCCCGCGCGAATTCGAGGAAACCATCGCCACCGCCGACAGGCTGGGACCGATGGTCACGGCTACACGCGGCGGGGCCGTGCGTCTGGAAGACGGCCTGCCCGACCTGCGCCTTGTGCGCGAAGGCCGCGCCGCCGCCGGGCGCGGCTGGCTGGGGCTGACCCCGCGCGACGCCTATCTGACGCGTGATCTGCGCACCAGCGCGCTGCTGCCCGGCTGGGCTTGGCTTCTGCTGGCGGCAGGTCTGGCACTCGGGGCCTGGCTACGCGAAGGACGCTGACGTAAGGTGCGTGCTACAGCACGCACCTTACCCCAGCCACGCGCGTTCCCTCAGAAAACGCGCCACCACTGCAGCCGTCTGCGGTGCGGCGGTGTCGGGAAAAAAATGCCCACCGGGCAAGGCCGCCACCTGCATCTGCGCCAGACGCGGGGCCCATGTCGCCGCCACATCATATTCCCGCGCCATGACCCCCTCGGCCCCGTAAAGCACCAGCGCCGGACACATCACCTGCCGGTGCAGGTCCGCCTCATCCAGCGCCAGATCATGCGCTATCGCGGCGCGGTAATCCTGACACATGGCGAAAATCACCTCAGGCCTGCGCCAGGCCGCGCGATAGTCGGCCAATAGCGCTGCATCGAAATCCGACAGCCGCGCGCCACCCCAACCCAAAAGACAGGTTTCAAAGAAATAATCCGGGTCCGGCCCGATCAACCGCTCGGGACAGGGATGCGGCTGCGCGAGAAAGAACCAGTGATAATAGCTCGCCGCGACCGGATGGGTCAGATCTCGCAGCAGGGTCTGCGTTGGCACAATATCCATCAGCGTCAGACTTGCCACCCGGTCGGGCGCATCCAGCGCCATGCGATGCGCCACCCGCGCACCGCGATCATGACCCACCAGATGAAAGCGCTCATGCCCCAGCGCCGTCATCAGCGCCAGCTGATCCTGCCCCATGGCGCGAAAGGAATAGTCGGCACAGTCCTGAGTATCCTCCCGTCCCGGCGCAGTTGAACTGCCATAGCCGCGCAGATCGGTCGCAACGACAGTAAACCACTGTGCCAGTTGTGCCGCAATCGGTCGCCACATCGCGCGGGTCTGGGGAAAGCCGTGCAACAGCAGGACCGCTGGCCCCGCCCCGCAGATCGTGCAGGCAATCTCTACCCCGTCAAGAGAGATCCTCTCGTCGCGAAATGCCTCTGCCATCTCCCCCCCCCGGACGCATACGGATCAGTCTAGACAGGCAAAAGCAGTACGCCAAGACCCTTGCCCCGCCGCGCGCACTGCCATAGACAGGCACGACTGTTTTACCGGGAGGGACCATGCGCCGCGTTGTCATCACAGGTCTGGGGATCATCTCCCCCATTGGAAATTCCGCCGCAGAAGTGTCGGACAGCCTGCGCGCAGGCCGCTCGGGCATCATATTCGCGCCGGAACATGCCGAACATGGCTTCCGCTCTCAGGTCTATGGCAAACCTCAGATCGTGCTCGAAGACCATATCGACAAGCGCAACCTGCGCTTCATGGGGCCAGGTGCTGCCTATAACTTCCTGTCAATGGAGCAGGCGATTGCCGATGCGGGCCTTGACGAGGCCGATGTCTCGAACCCGCGCACCGGGCTGATCATGGGCTCGGGCGGGCCATCGACCTCGAACCTGTTTCAGGCCCATCAGATCGTGATCGAGAAAGGCAGCCCTAAGCGCATGGGCCCCTTCATGGTCACGCGCTGCATGTCCTCGACCAATTCCGCCTGCCTTGCGACGCCCTTCAAGATCAAGGGCGTGAACTACTCGATCACCTCGGCCTGTTCCACATCGGCCCATTGCATCGGCAATGCCGCCGAACTGATCCAGATGGGCAAGCAGGATATCATCTTCGCCGGCGGCGGCGAGGAACTGGACTGGACGCTCTCTTGCCTGTTTGATGCGATGGGCGCGATGTCGTCGAAATACAATGATGCGCCCGAAACCGCCGCGCGCGCGTTTGATGCCACCCGCGATGGCTTCGTGATCGGCGGCGGTGGCGGTGTGCTGGTCCTCGAAGAACTCGAACACGCCAAAGCGCGCGGTGCGAAAATCTATGCCGAGGTGACGGGCTATGGCGCGACCTCTGACGGGCATGACATGGTGGCCCCTTCCGGCGAAGGCGGAGAGCGCTCGATGCGGCTGGCGCTGGACACCCTGCCAGAGGGCCGCAAGATCAGCTATATCAACGCGCATGGCACCTCGACCCCCGCAGGCGATGTGACCGAGGTCGAAGCGATCCGCCGCATCTGGGGCGAAGGGAATGTGCCCCCGATTTCATCCACCAAATCGCTTACTGGCCATAGCCTTGGCGCGACCGGTGTGCAGGAAGCGATCTATAGCCTGCTGATGATGCAGGGTAATTTCATCGCCGCTTCGGCCAATGTGACCGAACTGGACCCCGCCATCCGCGAAGGCGAAATTGCCACCAAACTGGTGGAAAACATCGAACTCGACTCGGTCCTGTCCAACAGCTTCGGCTTTGGCGGCACCAATGCCACGCTCATCATGAGCGCCTGGCGCGACTGAGGAGCGGATCATGTCGGGATTGATGGCAGGCAAGCGCGGGCTGGTCATGGGTGTGGCCAATGAACGCTCGATTGCATGGGGCATTGCGAAAGCGCTGGCCGATCAGGGCGCGGAACTGGCCTTCAGCTACCAGGGCGAGGCGTTCGGCAAACGAGTCGAACCTCTCGCAGCCTCGCTCGGGTCTGATCTGCTGCTCGATGTGGATGTAACGGATGAATCCTCGCTCGATGCGGCCTTTGACGCGCTGAAATCTCGCTGGGGCAGTATGGATTTCCTCGTCCATGCCATCGCCTTTTCCGACAAGACCGAGTTGACCGGCCGTTTCCGCGACACCAGCCGCGCAAATTTCAAGCATTCGCTGGAAATCTCCTGCTACAGCTTCATTGATCTGGGTCGGCGCGCGTCCGAACTCATGCCGAATGGCGGCACGCTCCTGACCCTGACCTTTCAGGGCTCGAACACCGTCACGCCCTATTACAACGTCATGGGCGTGGCCAAGGCCGCGTTGGAATCCTCGGTCCGGTATCTGGCCAATGACCTTGGCCCCGACGGTATCCGCGTCAACGCCATCAGCCCCGGCCCGATGAAGACGCTGGCGGGTGCTGCGATTGGCGGGGCGCGCAAGACCTTCCGCCATGCAGAAGCCAATGCCCCCTTGCGCACCAATGCCACGCTGGAAAGTGTCGGCGGAACAGCAGTTTATCTGGCCTCCGACTATGGCGCGCATACCACGGGCGAGATCATCCATGTCGATGGCGGCTATCACGTCATGGGCATGCCGCAGGTGGACAATATCTAGGCTTGGCCCCAGCGCCAGCCCGCCCGGACCGCGAGCATCCACAACACCAGCGAGGCGCTGCCATAGGCCAGCGCCCCTGCTATGGAATGCTCCAGCAATGTCACAATTTCCAGTGAAAACAGCGAAAACGTGGTGAAGCCACCGCAAAACCCCGTCATCCAGAAGCCTTTGGCTCGCGCCGATAGCGCGCGGGTCGATAGATAGCCGATCAGTGCCGCCCCGAGGATATTTGCCAGAAGCGTCGCCAGAAAAGCTTGTTCGGGGATCTGGGCGAGGGCCGCCAGACTGAGCCCGAGGCGCGCGCCCGTTCCCAGAGCGCCCCCCAGCCCGACGGCGATGAGTGTGATCGTGCCAGCCTGCATCAAACCATCCTCGCGACTGCGACTCCGAGGACCGCGAGTGCTGGACAGAGCAGCGCAGACCCAAGCGCGACCTGCAGCGCAAATCCCCGCCGCCCCGCCTGCCAGATATCCAGCACCTGCAGCGCAAATGTCGAAACCGTCGTGAACCCGCCCAGAAGCCCGATGGCAAGAAGCGAAAATCCGACTGGAAGCGCGACTGTTCCCGCATCAGGCAGGCGTCCGAACGCCGCGCCGATCAGGAAGCTGCCGGTCGCATTGATGATCAGGATTGCAACAGATGCCTGCATTTTTCGCGACAATCTGGCCGTAAGCGCTGCACGCAACACGCTGCCCAGACCGCCTGCAAGACAGATCAGCGCGAAGAAAAACGGCGAGATTGTCATATTGCTGATGCCTGTCTGCTAAGATAAGCCCGACGGGAACTGGCCTTTTTCCCATGCGGAGACTTGCGAGGTCGAAATGGCCGATGGCAGGGAAGCACCGATGACCGAAGATGAGCTATTAAAACGGGCCGCAGACCTGCCCCAGGGACGAGTCGCGCAGTTACAGATCGCAGACCAAAGCTATTTTGTCAAAACGGTCGAAGCGCATCAGAATCTGCTACTGCACATCACCAAAGGCGATCCCGTCAAGGCGCTGGCGCGGGAAGTCGATTTGCTGCGCGCTTTTGCCGAACGCGGGGCCCCGGTCGCACGTCTGGTGGCGGCAAATGCAACCCATATGGTTCTGGCGGATCACGGCAAACCTGTT
Organism: Natronohydrobacter sp.; assembly: GCA_020832555.1. Lineage (GTDB taxonomy): Bacteria > Pseudomonadota > Alphaproteobacteria > Rhodobacterales > Rhodobacteraceae > Roseinatronobacter. Next base: position 10,181 of record JAFIEM010000039.1, read on the forward strand.
GCAAAGCCCGTCCGCCACGGACAGGTCGATGATGTGCTTCTGCGCCAGATCGGGGCAGCGCTCGCAGATCTGCATAGCCTTGATCTGGCCCATGGTCGCCCGATGTTGCGTGACATTTGTCATGACGGAGCATCAATCACATTTCTCGACCTTGAGGCCGGAGCATCCCTGAACGCGACGGATCGAGACAAGGCCCGTGATGTTCTGATCCTGATCTATTCCGTCATGGTGACAAGCAACTCCGACCAGCATATGGCGCGCATGGTGATCGAGGGATATCGCAGCGCGGGGTCAGACTCCGTCTGGCGTGCCACAATACGGCGCAGCCGCGGTCTGTGGTGGCTGCAGCTGCTGGCACTCCCCGGTGTCTGGGCGCATCGCAGACGCGGCAGGAAGCGCTCGGAAATGATCGCCATTTCCGCAACGCGCGCCCTGATCGCAGCCATCTGATCCGCTCTGCCCAGTGACAAAAAACGGCGCGCCAAAAGGCGCGCCGTTCCCGTTCTTTTCCGTCCACGATGACTCAGGCCAGATCGTAGCGATCTGCGTTCATCACCTTGACCCATGCGGCGACGAAATCCTGCACGAATTTCTCGCCAGCATCATCCTGGGCATAGACCTCTGCATAGGCGCGCAGGATCGAGTTCGAGCCGAAGACCAGATCGGCGCGGGTTGCGGTCCATTTGGTCTCGCCCGTCTTGCGGTCCGTGAGCGCATAGGCATTCATGCCCTTCGGCACCCATTTCCACGCCATATCGGTCAGGTTGACGAAGAAATCGGTCGTCAGCGCGCCCACACGGTCGGTGAACACGCCATGCGCCGTGCCGCCGTGATTGGTGCCCATCACCCGCATACCGCCCAGAAGTGCGGTCATTTCAGGCGCGGTCAGGCCCATCAGCGAGGCGCGGTCGAGCAGCATTTCCTCGGCGGTGACGACGTAATCCTTCTTCATCCAGTTGCGGAAACCGTCTGCCAGAGGCTCCAGCCACTTGAAGCTGTCGGCATCGGTCATCTCGTCCGTGGCATCGCCCCGGCCCGCTGCGAAGGGCACCTCAACGTCGAAGCCTGCCGCTTTCGCCGCCTGTTCGACTCCCAGATTGCCCGCCAGTACGATCACATCCGCAACCGAGGCGCCGCTTTCCGCTGCGATAGGCTCCAGCACCGAGAGCACTTTTTGCAGGCGGGCGGGTTCATTGCCTTCCCAATCCTTCTGCGGCGCTAAGCGGATGCGCGCGCCATTCGCGCCGCCGCGATAGTCGGACTGGCGGAAGGTCCGCGCGCTGTCCCATGCGGTCGCGACCATTTCCGACACCGACAGACCGCTTGCGGCGATCTTGGCTTTCACGGCGGCCACATCGTAGTCAGCGTTGCCAGCAGGGACCGGGTCTTGCCAGATCAGCACTTCTTTCGGGGCATCCGGGCCGATATAGCGTTCCTGCGGGCCCATGTCGCGATGGGTCAGCTTGAACCATGCGCGGGCAAAGGCGTCGTCAAACGCTGCCGGGTCGGCCATGAATTTCTCGCAGATGGCGCGATAGGCCGGGTCCAACTTCATGGCCATGTCGGCATCGGTCATGATCGGGTTGTGGCGGACCTGCGGGTCTTCGACATCAACCGGCTTGTCTTCTTCCTTGATGTCGATGGGTTCCCACTGCCAGGCACCAGCCGGGGATTTCTTCAATTCCCACTCATAGCCGAAGAGAAGCTTGAAATAGCCCATGTCCCATTTCGTAGGGTGCGTGGTCCACGCACCTTCGATGCCCGACGTCACGGTGTCGCGGCCAATGCCACGGGTCTTGTGGTTCATCCAGCCAAGGCCAGCTTCTTCCAGTGCCGCCCCTTCGGGGGCCGGGCCGAGATTGGCAGCATCGCCATTGCCGTGGGTCTTGCCGACAGTGTGGCCGCCTGCGGTGAGCGCGACGGTTTCTTCGTCATTCATCGCCATGCGGGCAAAGGTTTCGCGCACATGGGCTGCGGTCTTCAGCGGGTCGGGCTGGCCGTTCACGCCTTCGGGGTTGACGTAGATCAGACCCATCTGCACCGCCGAGAGCGGGTTTTCCATCGTGCTGGCGTCGCCGAGATTCTCGTAGCGCTCGTCCGAGGGGGCAAGCCATTCGCGCTCGGAGCCCCAATAGACGTCTTTTTCCGGGCCCCAGATGTCTTCGCGGCCAAAGGCGAAGCCAAAGGTTTTCAGACCCATATTCGCATAGGCGATGGTGCCTGCCAGAACCATCAGGTCGGCCCAGCTGATCTTGTTGCCGTATTTCTTCTTGATCGGCCAGAGCAGGCGACGCGCCTTGTCGAGGTTCGCGTTATCGGGCCAGGAGTTAAGCGGCGCGAAACGGTGGTTGCCGGTGCCTGCGCCGCCACGGCCATCCTGCACACGGTAGGTGCCGGCGGCGTGCCAGGACATGCGGATCATCAGACCGCCGTAATGGCCCCAGTCGGCGGGCCACCAGTCCTGACTGTCGGTCATGAGCGCGTGGATATCGGCCTTGAGGGCTTCGAAGTCGAGAGACTTCACTTCCTCGCGGTAGTTGAAGCCCTTGAGCGGGTTCGATTTCGTGTCATGCTGGTGCAGGATGTCGAGGTTGAGGGCCTTGGGCCACCAATCCATCACATCATTGCCCGTTGTCGTTTGTCCGCCATGCATGACGGGGCATTTCCCTGCCTTGTCAGAACCGTCCATGATTCCCTCCATCTGTGGATTTCTGGAACGGTTCTAACAGGGGGCAGCCATCAGGTTAAGTTGAATCTCCTGATGTAGTCCATCACAATTTCTGATCGCTTATCACAGCTTGCGCATGGAACGGTGCATCAGCCATCCGGCGATCAGCACGGCGACCAGCACGATGCCGATGATGATGGTCGCGAGCGCGTTCACATCGGGGCTGACGCCGAGCCGGACCTTGGAGAAAATCACCATCGGTAGGGTCGAGGCACCGGGGCCGGAGACAAAGCTGGCGATCACGAGATCATCGAGTGAGAGGGTGAAGGCGAGAAGCCAGCCTGCGACGAGGGCGGGCATGATTACGGGGAGCGTCACATCGAAGAACACCCGCACCGGGCCTGCACCCAGATCGCGCGCGGCTTCTTCGAGCGATTCGTCCATCTGGCGCAGGCGGGATTGGGCGATCACGGCGACGAAGGCGGCGCAGAAGGTCGTATGCGCGATGATGATTGTGGTCAGGCCGCGTCCTGCGGGCCAGCCGAGGGTGAGTTCCATCGAGACGAAGAGGAGGAGTAACGACAGGCCGGTGATGACCTCGGGCATGACAAGGGGTGCGGTGATCATGCCGGTCAGAAGCAAGCGCCCGGTGAATTTGGAGAACCGGGTCAGGACAAAGGCGCCGAGTGTGCCGATGATCGTCGCGAGCGTTGCCGACCAGAACGCGACCTTGAGGCTGATCCATGCCGCGCCAAGGATCTGGCGGTCGCGCAGGAGTTCGCCATACCAGCGGGTCGAGAATCCGCCCCAGACGGTGACAAGGCGGCTTTCATTGAAGGAGAACACAACAAGCGAGATGATCGGCGCGTAGAGGAAGATGAAGCCGAAGGCGACGGCGAGAGGGAGGAACCATCCGCGCATCACGACTCCTCCCGCCGGTTCTGGACGGATTGCAGCCACATGATCGGCGCCACGACCAGAAACAGCATCACAATCGCCACGGCCGAGGCCACGGGCCAGTCGCGGCTGCCGAAGAATTCATCCCAGAGGACGCGGCCGATCATCAGCGTGTCGGGGCCGCCCAGAAGCGCGGGGATGACATATTCGCCAATCGCGGGGATGAACACCAGCATGGAGCCTGCGACGATGCCGGGCAGCGAGAGTGGCAGCGTGACAGTGAAGAACGTCACCATAGGGGACGCGCCCAGATCCCCGGCAGCTTCCAGCAGCGCCCCGTCGAGTTTCGTGAGGTTCGCGTAAAGCGGCAGGATCATGAAGGGCAGATAGGTATAGACGATGCCGATATAGACGGCGAAATCGGTCTGCATCATCTGGATAGGGCTGTCGATGATCCCCAGCCCCATGAGCGTGTTGTTGATCACCCCGTTCGAGCGCAGAAAGCCCATCCAGGCATAGACCCGCAACAGAAAGCTGGTCCAGAAGGGCAGGATCACCATCAAGAGCAGGATCGAGCGTTTCGGTTCCGGCGCGCGGGCGATGTAATAGGCGATGGGATAGCCGATCAGCAGCGCGAAAATGGTCGAGATCAGCGCAATCCGGATCGAGGAGAGGTAAGCGTTGCGATAAAGCGAATCCGCGAGCAGGAAACGGTAATTCTCAAGGCTCGCGATGATTTCCAGCGAGCCATCGGGGCCGCGTTCAAAGAGCGGCGTATAGGGCGGGCGGGCAATGATCGCCTCGGCCAGCGAAATCCGGCCCAGCACGAAGAAGGGCGCAAGGAAGAAGATCAGCAGCCAGAGCATCGGGATGGCGATGACCAATGTGCGCCCGGATATGCCGAGCTTGCCCATCATCCATGCGGTGCCGCGCCACGGCGCGGAGCGGGTCAGCGCGTTCATCGTGTGAGCACCCGGAACGCTGTGGGCTGGACCGAGATCCAGACCTTTTCATCCCAGGAAATCGGGTCTTCATCCCGCAAGCGGTTCGACTGGCTGGCACGGATCAGGACGCCGTTTTCCAGCCGGATGCGGTAATGCGACATATGGCCGATATAGCCCAGTTCCTCGACCACGCCTTGCCATGTGTTCGGGTTGGTTTCGGGTTTGGCGCGGGTCAGCGCCCAGCGTTCGGGCCGCACCGCGCCCCAGACCTGCTGGCCGCGCGTATAGCCGGGTTGCGGGGGCAGCAGGACAGGGCCAAGCTCGTTCGTTTCAATGCGCATCAGATCGGGGGCCACGGCGTCGATCTTGCCTTCGACCAGATTGACCGAACCGATGAAATCGGCAACGAAGCGTGAATTCGGGGTCTCGTAGATCTCGCGCGGCTCGCCGATCTGTTCGATGATGCCGTCTTTCATGACCCCGATCCGGGTCGCGAGCGTCATTGCTTCGTCCTGATCATGCGTGACCACGATGAAGGTGACACCCAGAGTTTCCTGAATCTTGATCAGCTCGAACTGGGTTTCCTCGCGCAGTTTCTTGTCGAGCGCGCCAAGCGGTTCATCGAGCAGCAGGAGTTTCGGTTTCTTGACCAGAGCGCGGGCCAGTGCCACGCGCTGCCGCTGGCCGCCGGACAGTTGATCGGGCTTGCGACGCGCCTGTTTCTCCAGCTTGACCATGCGCAGCATCTCGCCCGCGCGCTCATAAGCCGCGGACCGCGACAGCCCTTCGCGCAGAAGGCCATAAGCCACGTTCTTTTCCACCGTCATATGCGGAAACAGCGCATAGGACTGGAACATCATATTGGTGGGGCGACGGTCGGGGGGCACGCGGGCCATATCCTCGCCGTCAATGGTGATCGTGCCAGATGTCGGTTGCTCGAAGCCTGCGAGCATCCGCAGCAGCGTCGATTTCCCGCAGCCCGATTCGCCCAGCAGGCAGAATAATTCGCCCTTGTAGATATCCAGATCGACATTCGAGACGGCGGTGAAATCGCCGAACCGCTTGACGATATTCTTCACCGAGATGAAGGGGCGCGTGCCCTTGGCCCGCCAGGGTTTGGTTTCTGCCGCGATTGCGGGCTGTTTGGCATCAATCATCGCTGCGTCAGACATGGCACCCATCCCATGAAAAAGCCCCCGCCCGAAAACCGGGCGGGGGCAGATCGCTTACTGACCTGTGCGCACGCGCGTCCAGAGCCGCGTGCTGGTGCGTTCGGTACGGTTGTCATAGGGCTGAAGCGTCCAGAACCCGGCCTTGGCCTCGGCGGACGGGTAGATGGTCGGATCGTTCAGCACTGCCTCGTCCACGAAGGGGGTCGAGGCTGCGTTCGCATTGGGGAACATCACATAATTGGTGATGTCGGCGGCGATTTCCGGCTCCATCAGAAAGTTGATGAAGGCATGTGCGCCTTCAGGGTTCGGAGCATCTGCCGGGATCACCAGCATGTCGAACCACAGATGCGCGCCCTCGTCAGGGATGGCATAGCCCACTTCAAAGGGCTGGTCGGTGTCTGCCGCGCGCTCTGCGGCCTGCAACACGTCACCCGACCAGCCGACGGCAAGGCAAATCTCGCCATTGGCCAGATCCGAGATGTATTGCGACGAATGGAAATAGCGCACGGTCGAGCGCACGCCCAGCAGCAGCTCTACAGCGGCGTTGAAATCGGCCTCGTCGGTCGAGGTGGGATCAAGGCCGAGATAGCGCATGGCGGCAGGGAACATTTCCTTTTCCGTATCCAGCCAGGAAATGCCGCAATCCTGAAACAGCGCGGCTTTTTCCGGGTCAAACAGGATCGACCAGCTATTGACGACATAATCCTCGCCCAGACGCTCGGCCACGGCCTGTGCATTATAGCCGATGCCGGTGGTGCCCCAAAGATAGATGGCGGAATGTTCATTGCCGGGGTCGAAGGCGGCGGCCAGTGCCATCAGTTCGGGGTCCATATTGTCCCAGTTGGGCAGCAGATCGCGGTTGAGCGGCTGATAGACCCCGGCCATGATCTGGCGCTGCATGTAGTCGGAGGTCGGCACCACCACATCGAAGCCCGATGATCCGGCCAGCATGCGCGCTTCCAATGTGTCATTCGAATCGAACACATCGTAATTGACCGAGATCCCGGTCGCGGCGGTGAATTTCTCGATCGTGTCGGGCGCGATATAGTCGGACCAGTTGAACACATTGATCGACTGGGCCTGTGCGAGCCCTGTGGTCAGGCCAAGCGCGGCGACCCCGATCATCAGCGGTTTGAGTGTGTGTTTCATCTCTTTCTCCCATTCTGGGCGGTCGTCCCCCTGGCCGGGGGCTTCGCCTCTCGTTGCCACCCCATACGACAGGAAAAACACTTGCCTTGGCAAGCCTCAATTCATCCGGCATGGGTGAAATTTGATCAAATCAAGCGTTTTGAGCGAAAAACAGTCGCGGCGGTCAGGCCTCGATGCGCAGCACGATCTTGCCGATATGGGCCGAGCTTTCCATGCGGGCATGGGCGGCTGCCGCCTCTTCCAGGGCAAATTCGCTGTCCATCACGGGCCGTACACGCCCTGCGGCCAGATGCGGCCAGACCTCGCGCAAGAGCGCCTGGGCGATCTGCGCCTTGGCCGCGTCCGATTGCGGTCGCAGGGTGGAGCCGGTGATCGTCAGGCGGCGCACCATCAGGGCGGCGAAATTCACCGCCACCTTGGGGCCTTGCAGAAAGGCGATCTGCACCAGCCGCCCATCCTCGGCCAGGGATTTCAGGTTACGCGGCAGGTAATCGCCCCCCACCATGTCGAGGATCAGGTTCGCGCCGCCCTCTGCCTGAAGGATTTTCACGAAATCCTCGTCGCGATAATTGATCGCGCGTTCCGCCCCGAGGCTCGTGCAGGCCGCGCATTTTTCCTCCGAGCCTGCTGTGGTGAACACCCGCGCCCCGAAAAGTGCCGCAAGCTGGATCGCGGTTGTCCCGATGCCCGACGATCCCCCATGCACCAGAAACCGTTCGCCCGCCTGCAAGCCACCGCGCTGGAACACATTGGACCAGACGGTGAAAAAGGTCTCGGGCAGGCAGGCCGCCTCGCGCAGCCCCATGCCTGCTGGCACCGGCAGCACCTGTCCCGCATCCGTCGCGGCATGGGTCGCATAAGACCCGCCCGGAAACAGCGCGCAAACCCGGTCGCCGATCTTCCAGCCACTCACGCCCGCGCCGATGGCGGCGATGGTCCCTGCCCCTTCCAGCCCCGGCAGATCGCTTGCGCCTGCAGGCGGATCATAGGCCCCCGCGCGCTGCAGCGCATCGGGGCGGTTCACGCCCGCATAGGCCAGCCGCACCACCACCTTGCCCGGCCCTGGCACCGGCACGGGCCGCTCGCAAAGGCGCAGCACCTCTGGCCCGCCGGGTTCGGAAATCTCGATCGCGCGCATCGTGCTTGGCAGGTCCATCCCTATCCCTTTCCTGTTTCAGTCTTGTCCAAATATCCTGGGGGTGAATGTGGCGCAGCCACAGAGGGGGCAAAGCCCCCTTAACCCCGCCCGGACAAAGCGTAATCCCAGTAGAGTTCCCGCGCCCGCGCACCCACTCGCGGCCTGCCCAGATCGCGGTCGAGATAGCGCGCGACCGGCATGACCTTGGCGATATTGCCGGTGACGAAGATCTCTTCTGCCTGATCGAAATCGGCCAGTATCAGCGATGTTTCCACCACCTCGACCCCATCTGCGCGCAACAGCCCGATCACGCGCTGGCGGGTGATGCCATTGAGGAACATGCCATTGGGGACCGGCGTGAACACCACCCCGTCGCGCACCATGAACACATTGGTCGAGGCGGTTTCCGCCACATGCCCGTCAATATCGAGCGACAATGCGTTGGAATATCCGCGCTTGCGCGCCTCGGCCATGATGCGGGCATTATTGGCGTAGAGCGAGCCAGCCTTGGCCTCGGTCAGCGCCATGTCGGGGCGCGGGCGGCAATAGGGCGAGACGGTCAGCGTAAACGCGCCCGGTTCCGGCATGGGCAGGGCTTCGATGCAGATGGCAAAGCCTGTGGCCTCTGGCACCGCGTCGATGATGCCAGGCGTGGACTCGCGCGACCACATCATCGGGCGCAGATAGAGGGCCGCGTCGGCGGCAAAGAGCTTGCAGCCTTCTTCGAGCAAGCCCTGAACGGTCGCTGCATCGACGGGCGCGATCATGCCCATCGCCTCGGCTGAACGGATGATGCGCGCGGAATGCAGGTCGAGATCGGGGCGCACGCCCTCGAATTGCCGTGCGCCGTCAAAGACCTGGCTGCCAAGCCATGCGACATGATCCGCCGCCCCGATGATCGGGGCGCTGCCCTTGTGCCATGTGCCATCGACCCAAGTGACGATTTCCGTTCCGACTGCCATACTTCTGTCTCGCCCCGTTTGCTTCCGGCGCGCAACCTGCGGCGCAATCGGGGGCGCGTCAACCCTGTTGCGGTGTCGCAGGACGCAAGCTGCCCGGCAGATCCTGTGCCACATCGCGGCGCGGGGCGCGGATGCAGGACAGGATCGCGCGCTGGCCTGCGGTCAGGGCGCGGCCCAGCGGGTTGCGTTCCACGGCGCGTTTCACTTCCTCGAATTGCATGACCCCGTCGATGCGCCGGTCGAGGAAATTCCAGGTGTCCTGTGCGCCTGCGCTGGTGTCGCCCAGCCAGAACAGCACGGTCGCGGAATAGACGCCGGAAAGCGTCATACGTTTCGTATACCAGTTGTAATCCTGTGTTGTGTCGCCAAGGGTCGTCCAGATCAGATCGGCGGTGCCCCAGATCGCGCGCGCGCCATCTGCCGCATAGGGGGGCAGCGCAAAAAGCGTGGCACCGCGGCGGACAAGTTCGCGGTCCTCTGCGGCCTCGATCCGGGCGCGAATGGCAAAGGCCACGCGGTCGCGAAAGCGCAATGCGCTGAGGTCGGTTGCGGCCAGCCGTGCGGCCATCTGCGCATCGCCGCGCTGGTGATAGGCCAGCGCCAGATCGACGCCGCCCCGCGGGAAAAGCGCGCGGGCGGTGGCAAAGTCGATGCCGCAATCCGTGGCAGCCGCGCGCAGGGCGGTATCGCCCCAGCCGTCAAAGGGCACATGCATCAGGGCGGCGTCGAGGATCTGGTCGCGGGTCTCGGTCATCTGGGGCGTTTCCTCTGTGGCAAATGGTGCATGGTGCTGGACATAATCCGCAAGCTCTGCTAGGCGAGCGGTTCCTGCTACATGATGCAACTCTAACTTGGAAAGGTGGTGAAAACCACATGCAGGTATCGGTTCGCGACAATAATGTCGATCAGGCTCTCCGGGCGCTGAAGAAAAAACTCCAGCGTGAAGGTGTGTTTCGCGAGATGAAGCTCAAGCAGCATTTCGAGAAGCCATCCGAGAAGAAAGCCCGTGAGAAAGCTGAAGCGATCCGCCGTGCGCGCAAGCTTGCGCGCAAGAAGGCGCAGCGCGAAGGCGGTCTCTGAGAGACAGCGGACTTTGGCCAGCCGGACATGTCCTGCGGCTTGAAAGTGACCCCCGCAGGCCAAGCCTTCGGGGGTTTTTCGTATTCGATTTCCGGAACGGTGCCACAGCTACAGCTTTCGGGCTTGTTGCGGTGTCACGCGCCTGCGACCGGGTCCAGATTTGGCTGTTCCGCCATGCCGGCATCAGAGCATGCGGGACCGGCAACCCGACGGATCATGGCGATCAATGCTGCCTTTTGCACAGGTTTCGCCAGATAATCGACAAAGCCAAGGTCAAGATAGCACTGTATCTGCTGCGGCATGGCATTCGCCGAGAGCACAGCGGCGCGGGCCGGTGGGCGGCCAGTCGCGCAGCGTTGCTTTTGAATCGCATCGAATGCGTCCGGGCCATCCATGAAAGGCATCTGGATGTCGAAGAGGAACACATCGAAATCGGCAATCTCGCCGCGTGCGATCGCATCATCCATCGCCACCGCCTCGCGCCCGTCCTCCACAATCGTCAGATCGACCCCCTCATTGCGCAGCATGCCTTTGACAACAAGCTGATTGGTCTTGTTATCCTCTGCAAGCAAGATGCGCAGTCCTTCGAGCGTCGGCGGGTCTGTCGCAGCGGCAACATCCGCAGCGGCAACCGGGTTTTGCAGATCCCCGTTTTCGATCAAGGGCGCGGTAGCGTTTTCAGGCGGACAGATCAGGCGCAGCCGCAAGGAGAATTCCGCGCCCATTCCGGGGGTCGAGGTGACGGAAATATCCCCCCCCATCAATTCGACAAGGCGCTTGCTGATCGCAAGACCCAGCCCAGTTCCGCCGAATTCACGCGAGATACTGTCCTCTGCCTGCGAGAAATCCTCGAAGATGCGCGCGGTCTGTTCCGCAGTCATGCCGATTCCGGTATCGCTGACCCTCACGCGCAACCAGACCTGCTGCGACATTGGATCGCCAGAAGGCACTATGTCAGCCTTTAGCGAAATCGCCCCTTTCTTGGTGAATTTCATCGCATTGTTCAGCAGGTTATTGAGCACCTGCACAATGCGATGCGGATCACCGATACAGGTCCGATGCGACGAAGGGTCAAGATTGAGGTTCAGCGCAATCCCTTTCTCATGAGCCGGGATGCGATAAAGCTCGGCACAGGCTGCGATCACTTCCAGCGGCATGAAGCTGGTCTTTTCAAGAACCAGCTTGCCCGCCTCGACCTTGGACAGATCAAGTATGTCGTTGAGCAAGTGCAAGAGCGTCTGACCGCTGTCATGAATCACGCCGACGATCCGGCGTTCCTCTGCCCCGAGGTCATGGTCCCGCAAGACCTCGGTCATACCCAGAACGCCATTCAGGGGGGTGCGGATTTCATGGCTCATATTCGCCAGAAAGCGCGATTTCATCTGACTCGCTTCTTCCGCACGCGCGCGTTCGATCAGCAGTTTCCGGGCCAGACGGACATTGCCAAAAGACTGGAGCGAAAAACACCAGACCATCAAGGCAAAGGTCAGCACGAAGCTGGTCATCAGAACACCAAAGGCGATGATCTGGTCTGATACTCCGACAATAAGGCCAAGAAGGCGAACTCCATATACGGCGGCGAGAATCGCGAATGGCAGCGCAACCAATAAATCCAGCCCCCGGCCCAGATCCTGCGCGGCACGCTTGAGATAGGCAGACAGGACAAGACAGATGACGCCATTGCCCAGCAATGACGCCAGAATGACATAGTGAAACCCCGGAAAGGCGATTGCGACGATCACCTGAATCACAATGAACATGGCGGAAGCAAAGAGCATCGCAGAGATCGGCGGACGATGTCCCATCCCGCGCAAAATACCCGCTGCCCCAAGCATGAATGTCGCATGAAATGTGATCGCCACGATAAAGGCTGTCGCGGCATCCGAGAACAAATGGTGCAGGATCAGCGATACCGCCCCAACAAACATGGAAATATTTGCTGCTAGAACAAAGGCCAGCCCGGCATGGGTGTCATGATCCGTAGCGCCCATGCGCATATTTGAGGCGATGATGAGACACGCAACAGTCAGCAGCGCTACTGCAAGCGCCACCAGAATGGTATCCAACTGTGCATAGTCTGTCATGCATCCTCTGAGGCGAACCCAGAATATGATACCAAGTCGGGTTTAATACACAATTAAACAGAGGCAAGCGCGGCGTTTCATGCCTGTATCCTGCTTGTAGATGATGCAAGAGGCGAAGAACTAGCGCTGTGCCGGCCGCCAGCCTGCGGCGCGGGCCTCGGCTTCGGAGCAGAACCAGCGGGTGTCGGAGTTGCGCATGGTCACGCGGTCATAGTCGCGCTGGCCGGGCATGTGATAGATCCGCCCGTTGGCCGAGACATTGCCCTTGATCACGCAATCGCCCGCCGGGGTGGTGGTCTGCGCGGTCCGGGTGCTGCGCGGTGCGGGGTCGCAGAAACTCGCCGCCGGGTTCAGGGGCCCGGCATAGATGCCTGCCCTTGCGGCTTTCGCCACGGCTTCCGCCTGCAGATAGGTGCGGTCCTGCCCCTGCGCGCGGGCAAAGCGCAGGCAGGGGCGCGCGGCCCCGCGTTCGATCAGCGCCACGGCCAGATCGCGCCCGTCCAGATAGCAGCGCCCGACGATGCGATCATAGGTGCGGTCGCCAAGATCGAGGCAGGTCAGGCTTTGCCCGGCCACGAGGCGTTTCGCCTGTTCGGTCGCCCATGCCCCGCAGCGCCAGGCACGTCCTGCCGCGTCAAGGCAGCGCTCGTTGCGTTCGGGCGCGTCGATCCCGCCGATGCGGATGCGATTTCCGGCAATGTCAAGCGTGTCGCCGTCGATGATGCGCGCAGGACCGGTGATCTCGGGTTGCGCGGCCCAGAGCGGCAAGGCGAGCAGCATGGCCGCCAAAAGTGAACAAAACCTAAACATACGGCGGGTATCACCGATCCTGCGGGCTGTGGTCAAGGCTTTTGTTAACCTTTCGTTAATGAAGGTTAAGCATGTTGCGCGGATGCGTGCCTGCGGCCTTTGCGCGGCGGGTGATATGGACAGGGTGGCAGGGCCTCGTGTAGCTTGCGGGCGATTTGCCGGGCGGTGGTTTCCGGTGCGCGGTCGCGGACAGGGCTTCACCTATGGATGACACGATACTGAGTTGCGATGTGTTCATCGTCGGCGCAGGTCCGGTGGGACTGTCGGTCGCGGCGGCCCTGCCGGATGATCTGGCCACGGTCATCGTGCATCAGGATCGCGAGATCGGTCTGCCGGTGCGCACCTCGGGGGCCTGCTGGATGCAGGATGTGGCGCGGCTTGGTATCCCCGACGGGTTATTCAAGCCCATGCGCCGCAATGAGGTGTTTTCCGACAAGGAACAGGCGCTGCTTGAATTGGGCGATGAGATTCCGGTGATTCTGGATACGCCGAAGCTGTATTAATGGCTGGCGCGGCAATCGGATCACAAGAACCGCCAGCTGCTGCTGGCCACCAAGTTCCTGACGACGCGGCTGCGCGAGGACGGGCTGTATGAGAGCACGATCCGTGCGCGCGGCGGGCCTGAGCAGCGGGTCGTGTCGCGCTATATCGTGGATGGCTCGGGCTGGCATTTTGCGGTGCTGGATGCGCTGGGGCTGGTGGCGAAGCCCGAACGGCTGGCGGTCGGGACCGAATATGAATACCTGATGGGCACGAATGCGGATGATCGTGTCATTGCCTTGTCGGCAGCAAGGTGCCTGCAGGCTATGGCTGGGCTTTCGGCACGGCGCATGGGACGATGCGTATCGGGGTGGGGGTGATCCGGCCTGACACCGACGCCTCGCCGCGCACGCTGCTGGATGCGGTGGTGACGGACCGGGCCTATCTGGCGCGGATGGGGCTGGATCTGCAGAGGTCGCCGCTGGTCGTGCATAGCGGGATCCTGCCCTCGGTCGCCTATGATGATCGGCTGGTCTTTGGCCGGGCGATCCGGGTGGGTGACAGCGCCAATTTCGCGACGCCGACGCTGGGTGAAGGGATCCGGGTCTGTATCGAGTTCGGCCGCCTGCTGGGCGAGAAGCTGGGAGAGGCCGCCCGGACCGGGCGGGACGGGCCGCTGCAAGAGTATGAGCGCGCCTGTCGGCGCAGGCTGAAGCGCGATTACAAATGGGGTTTTCTGGTGAATACGCGCGCGGCGCGCTACACGCCTGCGCAATGGAATGCGTCCGTGCGGCGGATGGGACAGGCCGGGCCGGATGCGCTGGTCGCAACCTTTCGCGGCGCGTTTCCCCGCACCAAGATCGCCCGGATGGCGCTGAATTTTCTGCGGCTTTACCTGCGGTCCAGACTGCGGCGCGTCCGGGCGCGGCTGGGGTGGGGGTGAGCGAGCGCGGTCTGGAGAGACATTGCAATGGCGCCGGGCTGCGGCTTAGCTGATCTGCTGCGAAGCGCCGGGCGTGCCAAGTGGCGCGAGGATCTCTCGGACGATGCTTCGCAGCCAAAGATGCGCGGCCTCGCCTTCGTGCCGACGGTGCCAGATCATGCAGAGTGACGGCGGCGAAATCTTCACTGGGGCCGTATAGACCGCTATCGGGCTGCCCTGCGACCGGTGCTCGGCCAGAGCACGCGGAAAAAGTGCGATCATGTCGCTGCTGGCGACAACCTGCAGGACGCCCTCGAATACCGGCACCGACATCGCCACCCGACGCGCGAGGCCCTCGCGCGCGAGCGCGGCATCGCCGAGGCCATGAAACCGACCGTCCGGCGAACACAAGACATGGTCGAGGGCGCAGAACAGTTCCAACGGCACGATATCACCCGGCGCGACCCCCGCCGCTGTCAGGGCCGGATGCCCTTGACGGGCGATGACGGCGAATGCGGCATCGAAGAGCGGCTCATGCGCGATCCATGCCGGAAAGGGTCGCTTCGGCAGCAGGGCCAGATCGATATCCAGACGCTCAAGCGCCTCAACGTAATTGTCGGGCACCAGATCGATCAGTTGCAGGCGCACGCCCGGTGACTCGCGCTGCACCCGCGCGCCCAATTTCGGCATCAGCATGGTGGCGAAGAAATCTGTCCCCGAGATCCGGAAATCGAGATGCGCCGCGGCTGGCTCGAAGTTCCGGGGGCCTGAAAAGACGGATTCCAGATCTTGCAGTATCCTTCTGAGCGGGTCTTGCAGATCGGTCGCAAACCCGGTCGGAACCAGCCCCTGCCCCTGTCGAACGAAGAGCGGATCGCCCAGCGCATGGCGCAAGCGGCCCAGTGCCGCAGACACTGCCGGTTGCGAGAGACCGAGCTGACGCCCTGCGCCCACTGTAGAGCCTTCGCGCAAGAGGGCGTCGAGCACGCGCAGAAGGTTCAGATCGAAACGCGCCAAATTTGTCATGTCAATATTGTATATTCGATCAATCGATTTAACAAATCAATCAAGATCATGCAGAGTTGGGGAACATCGATCCTGTTGTGGTTTCAGGCGCTCAGCAAGTGGAACGCCTGAAGACATCACCCATCGGAATGGAGGATTTACCGATGAAACAGCACCCCCTGACGCTTGCCACACTCTGCCTGTCCCTTGCTGCACCTGTTGCGGCAGACGGTCTGTCGCATCTGCCCTTGTTGTCGGACATCGCCCCCGAGGCCGTCTCGATCAGCCCTCATGTGCCGCATATGGGGGCGCATTGGGCGGAACCGGCGAATCTGCCGCTCGGGCCGATCTATTGCGAGATTGATGGCCGCGTTGTCTGTGTCGAGTACATGTTCCTTGCGAGCGCGCTTTCGTCGGGCACCGACTGGACGGGTATCATGACCGGGATGGAGACGCCGCCCATCACCCGGATCGACATGGAATACAAACCCGACGGTGTAGGCCCGTTTCAGGAGCCACTGTATCAGCTTCACATCTATTTCGCTGAAAGCGAGGTACTCGCTGCGCATTGAATTGGCGACCGGTGTCGCGCGGACACGCAGTCACGGAGGACCAGGATGCGCGATCTTTCAGGGCAGCGCGCCCTCTTCGTAGGGGGCAGTTCCGGTATGGGGCTGGCTGCCGCACGGCTGTTTCATGACCTCGGTGCAGAAGTGATCCTTGCTGGCCGTTCGATCAGGCGGCTGGAGGCGGCGCGACGGGCGCTTCAGGATACCAGGGTGCCCGGAGTGCTGGCCTTCGATATTACCGATGCCGGGCAGGTGGATCAGGCGCTGTCGCGGCTGCCGGCGGGCGGGATTGATCACCTTGTGATCACCGCAGCCACTATTACCCACGGTCCGTTTGGCGACCAGCCCGTTGCCGAAGTGCGGGCGATGTTCGACTCGAAGTTCTGGGGGGCCTATGGCCTCGCCCGTGCTGCATTGCCCTATCTCCGTGAAGGAGGGGCGATTGTTTTCTTCTCGGGTGTCCTCAGTCGCCGACCCGGTGTCAACTGCGCCGCGCTGGGGGCCGCCTGTGCTGCCGTCGAGGCCTTGGCGCGCGGGCTTGCGCTAGAACTCGGTCCGCGGCTGCGGGTCAACTGCATCGCGCCGGGTATGGTCAGGACCGCATTGCACGACCGCGTCCCGCCAGAGCGGCGCGACGCCATGTTCCTGAGCACCGGAAACTCGCTGCCGGTTGGTCGCGTCGGACACCCGGAGGAGATCGCCGAGGCCGTTCTGATTGCTGCGACCAACGGCTATATGACCGGCCATGTCCTTGATGTCGACGGCGGTCATAAGGTGCGCCAATATGCGACCCGATAGCGGGAGGCGTGATCGGAAAGGGTCCGGGTTTGGGCGTAGGGGTTTTGTTTTCGCCCGAGCGGGTCGTCGCGAAGTCGCTCCGCAGTTCTGGAACAACCGTCGTGCCGCGTTCGAGCCTGCGAGTTGCCCTGCGCGCAGGGCAACAGGCGTGTGCCGCATTGCCGACGCGCCCGCCTCTGACCCTTGACGCGACACCCCTGCCCTATCGCTGCGCGCTGTCCCAGTCCGGGTGCATCCAGGGTTCCAGATTGGCCCCCGGCAGGCGGCGACCCAGCATGTGATCGGCGATCTTCTCGCCCGACATGATCGAGGGGGCGTTCAGGTTGCCATTGGTGATGCGCGGGAAGATCGAGCTGTCGGCCACGCGCAGGCCGTCCACGCCGATCACCCGGCCTTCGGGGTCGACCACGGCCATCGGGTCATCGCGCCTGCCCATTTTCGCGGTCCCGCAGGGGTGATAGGCGCTCTCGACATGGGCGCGGATGAAATCGTCGAGCGCCGCGTCGGTCTGCACCTCGGCCCCCGGCTGGATCTCGTGTTTCACATGCGGGGCAAAGGCCGCCTGCCCCATGATCTCGCGCGTAAGCCGGATGCAGCGGCGGAACTCGTCCCAGTCATCGGGGTGGCTCATATAGTTGAACTGGATGCGCGGGGCGTCCTCGGGAAGGTTCGAGCGCAGTTTCACCCAGCCCCGGCTTTTTGACCGCATGGGGCCGACATGGGTCTGGAAGCCATGGCCTTCGGCGACCGCCTTGCCATCATAGCGTACGGCGATGGGCAGGAAGTGATACTGGATATCGGGGTAGTCGATGCCTGCGCGCGAGCGGATGAAGGCGCAGGCTTCGAACTGGTTGGACGCGCCCGGCCCACGGCGCAGGAACAGCCATTGCGCGCCGACCCAGGCCTTGCCGAGAAGGTTCCAGTATTTATAGAGCGTGATCGGCTGGCGCGCAGCATATTGCAGGTAGAGTTCCAGATGATCCTGCAGGTTCTGGCCAACACCTGCGCGGTCGGCGCGGACCTGCAGACCATGCTCGGCCAGATGGACGGCAGGACCGATCCCCGACAGCATCAGGAGTTTCGGGGTGTTGATGCTGGATGCCGCAAGCACAACTTCGGCGCGGGCGGTCAGGGTGCGGCCATCCATGAGGCGCACGCCGGTTGCACGGTTTGCAGTATCAAACGTCACCTCGGCGACTTCGCCGCGCACGAGTGTCGCGCGGCCTGTGGCGAGCGCGGGACGCAGGTACGCGCGTGCGGCGGACCAGCGCTGGCCTTGCCAGATCGTCGCCTCCATCGCGCCGAAACCTTCCTGCTGCGCGCCGTTATAGTCTGGCGTGACAGGATAGCCCGCCTGCCGTCCGGCCTCGATGAAAGCGTCAAAGAGCGGATTGTCGCGCTTGCCCCGGCTGACATGCAGCGGCCCGCCCTGCCCCCGCCATTCGGACGCATCGCCGCCATGCCAATCTTCCATGCGCTGGAAATAGGGCAACACATCGGCAAAGCCCCAGCCCTGCGCGCCGCTTTCCGCCCAATGGTCGTAATCGCGGGCATGGCCGCGCACATAGACCATGCCGTTGATGCTGGATGAGCCTCCGATCACCCGCCCGCGCGGGGTGGCGAGCACCCGGCCACCCAGATGCGGCTCGGGTTCGGACTGAAAGCCCCAGTCATAGCGGCGCATGTTCATCGGGTAGGACAGCGCGCCGGGCATCTGGATGAAGGGGCCTGCATCGCTGCCGCCTGCTTCCACGACCAGCACGGAATGGCCGGCCTCTGCCAGCCGGTAAGTCACGGCACAGCCGCCCGATCCGGCCCCCACGACGATGTAATCCGCCTCTGTCATCTTCATCCATCCATTGCGCGCGCGCATGGCAAAGCCATGCCAAAACAATCTCTTCGCGCCCCGAAGGGGGCGCGTCCGTTGGATCAAACCGGGTCAGTAAGGCGCGTCGACCGGGCCGAGACCCAGATAGACCGACTTGACGCGGGTATAGTGTTCGAGCGCCGCATGGCCGTTCTCGCGGCCCACGCCACTGGCTTTCACACCGCCGAAGGGCATTTCGACCGGGGTCAGGTTATAGGCGTTGATCCAGCATGTGCCGGCCTGAAGCTGCGCGATGACCCTGTGTGCGCGGGTGATGTCGCGGGTGAAGACGCCCGCCGCCAGCCCGTATTCGGTGGCATTGGCGCGCGCGACGACCTCGGCCTCATCCTCGAAATCCAGAACCGCCATGACCGGGCCGAAAATCTCTTCGCGGGCGATAGTCATGTCGTCGGTGACATCGGCGAAGGCGGTAGGCTGGACGAAACAGCCCGTATCCCCTGCCCTTGCCCCGCCGCAGACCAGCCGCGCGCCTTCCGCCTTGCCCTGTTCGATATAGCCCAGCACGCGGTCCATCTGCGCATCGGACACAAGCGGCCCCATTTGCGTGGCTTCATCCAGCGGATCGCCCAGCGTGATCTTCGCCGCGCGGGTTGCGAGTTTTTCGAGGAAGGCATCCTTGACCGCGCGGTGGACGAAAACCCGCGTGCCGTTCGAGCAGATTTGACCGCTGGAGTAGAAATTCGCCAGCATCGCTGCGCCCACGGCATCATCAAGGCTGGCATCCTCGAACACGATCAGCGGCGATTTGCCGCCCAGTTCCATCGTGACAGCTTTCAGTGCTTCACCTGCCGCCGCATAGACCTTGCGCCCTGTGGGCACCGAGCCTGTCAGCGACACCTTGGCCACGCGCGGATCAGAGGAGAGCGCCGCGCCGACCTCGCCACGGCCTTGCACGACGTTGAACAATCCCGCAGGCAGGCCCGCTTCCATCAGGATTTCCGCAAAGGCCAGCGCCGAGAGTGGCGTGACTTCCGAGGGTTTGAATACCATCGCATTACCGAAGGCGAGCGCAGGCGCGGCTTTCCAGCAGGCGATCTGGATGGGGTAATTCCAGGCACCAATGCCTGCGCAAACGCCCAGGGGTTCGCGCAAGGTATAGGCCATGTCGCGCCCCAGCGGGATGGTCT
>JAFIEM010000182.1 GCA_020832555.1 Natronohydrobacter sp.
GCCAGATCAATTCATCCTAAATCCGATCCACCAAATGCCGGGACTGAACACCTAAAGCATATATCTTTCTACTTTCAAATCTTATTTAGTGTCCCCCTCTGTTTAGAGGGGGGCAGACCAAATCATATGACTTAACATTATATGCGAACAGGCATCACCCTCGTGATCGGGCTCTCAGGTCACGACGAAGGAATTGTTTTTGTATTGGAGTGTGCATGAGGAGACTGAAACCATCATTTTCGTAGGGTGCAGGTCTTTTCATCACCGCCAAAGCAACCAAGCCGCAGACAGCGCTGGTTGCTGCGCTCTGCGCGGCATCGGCACTTCCTCAACTTCATAGCGTTCTATAAGGCTTCTCATGCAAAACTTCACCTATTTCGTTCCTGCCTCCGCTCTTCTTTTGGTGCTGAGTGCCGCTCAGGTTGCAGGCGGCGCGCAAGACGGGCGGATCCTTGGGCAGATCGACGGTGAGGCAGTCAATCTGGCCATCGGCAGCCCGGATACGCCGGATCTTGGCCTGATGATCGAGCTTTCGGAATTCTCCGGCAACGCGGAACTTTACATAGACCTGATCGCGCATGCACCCGGTGAAGGCCCCTATGACGCAATCATGATCGGACTGACCTTCGAGGCCGATGATGCCTCAGCGCCTGCGCAAGTCACGACCGATATGCTGATCGAGGCCGAAATCATGTTGATTGAGGACTGGTCCGACGCGACCACAGACCCCAGCACGGTCTGGCTGGCAGAACTGGACCGCGCCGAGGCGGTTGATATCACGGTGGACCTGACCGGAGACGAAGGTGCAGTCAGCGGTCAGTTTGCGTCGCGCAGGTTCTGCCTGCACGAGGTCAAGGATGATGATTTTATCCCGGTGCTGCAAAATGGCGGGATGATCTGCAAGGGGGGCGCGCTCGAATTCACGGCGGCCAGCGCAGGGCTGGATGCGCCCGCAGCGCAGGGCGGCCGCACAGTCGAGGTCGAGGTGCTCGGGCGGCTCGAGGGGTTGGTCGGCACGGATGTCTTTGAATGGTTGACCATCACGCGCGCGGGTGCCAGCGCGACCGCCAGCTATGGTCAGACCAATGACGGGACAGTGCATCTCTCATTACAGGGCCATTCACCGGCATCCACGAATTTCCTGTATCATGATGTCCTTGGCCTCGAAATCTGGACACAAGCCCCGGTCCCTGAGGGCGAAGGCATCCCTGTTGAGGTTCTCTTCGTCGTCGAAGGGGAGGGTCCGATTCCTCGGGCCTTCTACACCAGTGAAGAGGGCGACGGGACGGCAACGGCCACGATCTGGTTCTTGTCGATGGATGACGAGGAGGCCAATATTGAACTCGAAGTCGAGGGCAGGCTGTGCCGCGTCGAGGGTATGCGGCCAGTTGCGGGCGATTGCATCAATTTTCAGGTTCGCGGAGCCACGGAGATCGTCGATGCCGGCGCACCGTTCTGAACGCCTGAACCGGCCAGTTCTGGCCGCCCTCATCCTTGGTCTGACATGTGCGCTTGTGTCGCTGGCGAGCCCAGTGCAGGCGCGGGAAACCTTTACCTTTGAGCAACCAACCGCTCCCGAGCGCCGCACCCGCGAAGTAACGGCCAGCGGCGCGGTCGATGTAGTCTGGCGCTTGAGCGCGCGGGGCACCTGGTCGGCCGAACTTGAAGGCGAGGGCCGCGTCCTACTCCGCGGGATCAATATCGACGCCACGCTGGATGTGCCGGGAGAAGATGGCGCCATCCTCTTCATGACCCTCGGCGCCCCTCGCGAACAGGGCGTGAATCATGTCGCGTTTTCCCAATTGGGTGCCATGAACACATCCCCCACCGTGTTGTCAGGAGGGGGGATAAATTTCCTTACGCCCTCCGGGCGCAGGATAAGGTCATTGGGGGACGATGGTGCTATGCTGCTAACCGAAGACGGTTTTGCCCGGATCGACCGCAACCCGGACGGCTTGCAGATCAATGTCCGCTCGGTGGAAGTGGGGTGCCTATCGGCGAGAGAACCACCTTGGGGGTCTGTCCCACCCTGCGACCAGTCACACCAGCTTTCGGCACGACCTGTAGGCACGTCGGTCGTGCGCCTGTGTATCGTCGAGCGCAGACGGTTCGAGAATGATCCAATCGCCTGCGAACCGCCGTTTCAGGTTGATCGCGTCACCCCGAACCCCGACCGCGAGAATGTCAGTTATACAACACCCAATGTCACAATCACCTTCAGCGAACCGGTGAACCTGCCCAGCCTCCAAGAGGCCGTGCAAGTCTACACCCTCGCCCCCGATGGAGAGCAACTCGAAATTTCCGGGGAATGGAGCCATGACAGCGCGTCGACCTACAAATTTGCTCCCGATGACGATCTCTATTCCGGAACCATCTACCGCGCCGAGATCACAGGCGGGCCCGATGGCGTCATCAGCACTGAGGACGCACGGCTGGAAGCAGACTACATCTGGTCGTTCTCGACCATGCTTGATTTTGTTGCACAGGCGCCGGAAGAGGATGACCCCCTGCGCCTGCATCTGTTTCAGGTCGTTCGCGACGGGTCCATGACCACCGACAAACCGACCCTGACACGGGCCTATGTCACGTGGGAAAAGCATGAGGAAGTCGCCGCCGACATGCAGCCTGACAGTTTCGATCTTGAGTTGAGTTATTCGCACGACCACCCGCGCGTCGAGGGGCAGTTCCGGCGGCGTCCCCGAAATCAGAATATACTTGAAGTCTGGCGTCATGATGACGACGCGATCTTCTCGGATGAAGACCGCCGACACGCGCGCCATACGATCAACGCATTCGGCTGGCGCCCGAGCGGCTCGGATTCCGAAATGCGCCTGCGCCTGCGCCCCGCTGACCCCTGGCCGGATATCTATCCGTCAGATGCGGCGTATGATGCCCGGCGCGAAGTGGAAATTCTTGAGCACGACCCCGGCGACCTGACGATCGTTTATGCGGTCCTTGCGCTGGGCGATTGGTGGTCCGGCATTCCGGAAAACCAGCGCGCACTGGTTACAAACACAATACACTCAGCCCAAACCTATGTGCCGCAATATCTGCCCCACAGGCGCGCCAGAAACAGATATTTGCCACACAGCTACAGCTACGAGCACTTCTTGCAAATGCTAATATTCGATGCGCGCACGCGGGCTGCCTTGCTCGGAGCATGGGTATACAACCGTTTCGATGCAGAGTTCGATGAAGTTCCACGAACCATTCTGTATACGGCATACGCGCGCTGGCTACAACAACGCATCGGTGGTCGTATCGGACCCGAGGATGTGCTTGCCATGCTTGGCCCTGCAGGACTTTTGGGCGAATCTACACTTGGCCAAGGCCTGTCGGATCTCGGTAGCTTCCTGTACAAAGGCTTGTTTGTCGATTACCGGGCACGCGCGGTCATCATGACAATCAACCCAAATTTTTCCGCTGATCAATTGGGGGTAGGACTGGTCCATGAATTCGCGCATGTCTTCAGTCTGCGACATGTACCCGGCAACGCGGGTCAAGTTGGCGCCGCCGAAGCGCATAACCCGGATATCGAAGCGTATCGCATCGCTCCTTCGGGGCTGGAAGGGTGGAACAAATCCGCGACCGAGGGCAATGCGCAGGACGCTGATCGCCTCGTCTCTCTGATGTGGCCAGAGGCCTTGCCATCTGCAGCATCCTCTATGAAGGACTGGCAGTATCGGGCAATTCAGGTGGATCTGCCCCGTCGCTTTGGCAGGGCACACCGGACCGGGCTTGAGGACTTATTGCTCCAGCCGACCCGCTGGGCACAGGGGTCGCTTGATACTCTGAGCGATGCCATGCCGGAACACGGCCCTGAAAGCATCGTGATCTCGGGCGCGATGGCACCCGATGGCGGGCCTATGCTGGTTAATGAGCCGTTTCTCAGGGATCACGCTGCCACCGCATCCAGCGACGGGCCATTCACAGCCGTCCTGCTGGATGCGGAAGGGCGGGTGTTGCACGAAGCGCGCTTTGGCCTGACCCCACCATCCAAAGAGGTGGTTCGGTTGATCTGCACAGGTTCCGGGCGTTTTCTAAGT
>JAFIEM010000183.1 GCA_020832555.1 Natronohydrobacter sp.
AAATCGTGCGCAACGAGCAGGATCGCGAGTTTCAGCGTGAAAGCGCCACGGATGACACGCGGATCAAGACGGCGCTGTCCTGGCTTGAAGAGGCGAAGCTTCTGACACGCGAGGAAAACCGCGTGCAGGTTTTCCCGTCCTCGCTTCGGGTGCGCAGCATCGATGAGGCCAGCGCCGTCGTCCGTGCGCGCAAGGCGAAGCCGCAAGCGGACGCGGACCCCGCACCGACGACAGACGCCACCGACGCTCCAAAGCCAATCTCCATCCGCGCAGGCACCAAGCAGGCGCAGATCATCGCGCTGCTGCAGCGGCCCGAGGGCGCGTCGATTGCCGAGATCGTCGAGGCGACTGGCTGGTTGGCGCATTCGGCGCGTGGCCTGATCTCGGGCGGGCTCAAGAAGAAGCTGGGGCTCCAAATCACATCCGTCAAAGAGCAAGGGCGCGGGTCGGTGTATCGCATCGGCTGACGTCGAAAGGAGCCCTAAGCGGACCCACAGGACTCCGCGCAGCAACGTGGTCTGATCAGACTGGTCAGCCAGCGCCTCAAACAGCTGCCTACAGTCAGACTCCTTGCACAACTATGCTAGCCGAACACGACTTCTTTGCGTAATTTAGCCGCGAGAACACGCGCACCTGAGCGAAGAGGGATGCTCCCTGGCGGAAAAGACTCGTAAAAGTGGGTGTCGCTCGCCAACTGTTGACCACACGATACATTCTGGTACCGTTGCTCGAGTAAAATATCGAGGCGAAAATGGAAGCTAGAGTTCTGATTATATTGGCATTCACGATTATATTTTTCGGGGCCTTTTCTGCATTGATGGTCGGGTTCTTTGGAAACCGAGTCGTCGGCTATGGTGAATGGACTGCGGGCTTTTCCGTAGTTTGTGCCGGCGTATGGGGTTTCGCAATCGGTGTTTACACGGATCTGAAAAAAACGAGTGTATTCGACCGCTCGGGAAATGATCGGGGCGTTTTTGCCCATATCGGCTTTATAGTCTTATTTGGCATTATTGGAGGCGCTTGTTTTGGAGCTCTATTTTACGCCATTGGCGCCATGCCGGTGATCTGGGCATTACCCGAATTATTTGTCAAGCCTAACTATTTGTCAAGATAGGTTTTCTATAGAACCATATGTACGATCATGAAGTGATTGGTGGCCAAAGCATGTTATCCAAACTGCTTTTGCTTCCTTTCAGCAAGCGGTCGACAGCGATAATTGTGCCAGAGCCGCGGAGCCTACATGCGAGTTATTCGTCTTTCCCCTGATCGCGCCTGTCTTACTTGCAACGAGCGACGACTCCCTGCGCAAAGCTGCCGCACCTTACCGCGTTCTTAACGCTTCGAACAGCCTGCGCAGCGCATAGCTGCGCAGCAGGGATATCCCCACGAATATTGCGCCCAGCGCAAGATTTTCACCAAGGCTCGGATACAGCCCGAACCATGGAAACACGATGATCTGCGTGACGACGGCCAGCACATAGCCCAGCATGACGTTGGTGACGGCTTCGATCAGCGACATGCGGCGCGACTGGGCCTTCATGCGCGCTTCTTTCTACTGCGCGCTGGTTTCGCGGTTTCATCTGGAGCGACGACAAGGCTGGCTGTCCTTCCCGTCGCCATTTCCCATCGCCGTACGGCCACGTCGCAATAGACAGGATCCAGTTCTACCGCAAAGCAGCGCCGTCCAGTGCGCTCAGCCGCGATCAGCTGGGTGCCTGAACCGCAGAAGGGCTCGAACACCAGGTCGCCCGGATCGGTAAACGCCTCCAGCACTGCCTCGACCAGCGCCACCGGGAACACGGCCGGGTGCGATCCGGCGGCGCCCAGCCCGCCCTTGTGGCGCATGATGCGGAAGACGCTGTCGGGAATGCGATGGCTCTGAATGGCATTGCCGAAGCCGGTCTTGCGGTGGACCGTGCCGTCCGCCCCGCGCAGCCCACCGCCGCCGAGGGTTTCGCCCGCATGCTTGCTCTCGATGGTCTTGTTCGGTTTCCGAGGCTGGCGGTTGAAGTGGAAGATGAACTCATGCGACGGTGCCAGTCGCCCGTTCCAGTCGCCGGGCAGGCCCGGCCCCTGGTCCCAGACATACCACCCAAACCGCCGCCAGCCCTGCGCGCGCATCCAAAGGGTCCAATCCTCCCAATAGGGCTGCCATTCGCCATCCCGATGGATGAGGCCGAGGTTCACCAGCAACTGCGCAGTTTCCGTCACCGGCGCCGCGGCGAAGACACCCTGCATCAGCGCATCCCAATCGCCGACCTTCTCCTTCGCCGCGCCATAGTCGCGCTGCTGGGCATAGGGTGGCGAGGTGAACATCAGCGAGGCCTGCGCTCCGTCCATCAGTCGCGCAACAACAGCCACGTCGGTGGCATCGCCGCAGATCAGCCGGTGATCGCCCAGCGCCCAGATGTCGCCGGGCTTTGTGATCGGCTCGGCCGGAGCATCAGGGATGGCGTCGGCGGTGTCATCATCGATGGTCGCGCGGTCCTCAGTTCCGTCGCGCAGCAAGGCGTCCAGCTCATCCTCGGGGATGCCGATCAGCCCGAGGTCGAAATCCTCGGCCAGCAGCCCGCGCAATTCCTCCAGCAGCAGGGCCTCGTCCCAGCCGCCCATCTCGGTGAGCTTGTTGTCGGCGATGCGATAGGCCCGACGCTGCGCCTCGGTCAGATGGTCCAGCACGATGACCGGTGCCTCTGCCAACCCAAGCTGGGCTGCAGCCAGGACGCGGCCATGGCCTGCGATCAACTCGCCGTCGGCCGCGACGAGGCAGGGAACCGTCCAGCCGAACTCGGCCATGCTGGCGGCAATTTTCGTCACCTGATGCGCATCATGGGTCTTGGCATTGCGCGCATAGGGTTTGAGCCGATCCAGAGGCCAGAACGCGATCTGGCTGGGGCGCAGATGTATTGTCATGCGGCCAGCCTTCTGGCCTTGAGGGCAGCGAAGCTCTCACCGGTCTCTGCCAGAATCGCATCTTCGCCGGTGAAGGACTGCCACCGCTCGATGGCGACATCGACATAGGCCGGGTTCAACTCAATGCCGAGGCAGACACGGCCGGTGGTTTCCGCAGCAATCAGCGTGGTGCCGGACCCCATGAATGGCTCATACACCGCCTCGCCGGGGCTGGAGTTGTTCAGGATCGGGCGGCGCATGCATTCCACCGGTTTCTGCGTGCCGTGCACGGTATCGGCATCCTGATCGCGATTGGCGATCTGCCAGAGCGTCGTCTGCTTGCGATCGCCCGCCCAGTGGCCCTTGCCCTTGGCGCGCACCGCATACCAGCAGGGTTCGTGCTGCCAGTGGTAATCGCCGCGGCTGAGCACCAGCCGGTCCTTGGCCCAGATGATCTGCGAGCGGATGGCGAAGCCGGAATTCACCAGACTGTCGGCCACCGTCGCCGAATGCAATGCGCCATGCCAGACATAGGCGACGTCGCCGGGAAACAGCGCCCATGCCTCGCGCCAGTCGGCGCGGTCATCATTCAGCACCTTGCCGGTGCGTTTCGTCTTGGCCGCGCCCGCCTGATTGCGCCAGGAGGGGTCATATTCGACGCCATAGGGCGGGTCGGTCACCATCAGGAGCGGGCGCACATCGGCCAGCAGCCGCCCGACCACATCGGCCGAGGTGCTGTCGCCGCAGATCAACCGGTGCGCGCCCAACTGCCACAGATCGCCCGGCACCGACACCGGCGTCACGGGCAAATCGGGCACGTCATCCTCCCCCTCGACCGGGCCGTCCCCGCCGAGCGCCTCCGGATCGCGCAGCAGCGCATCCAGATCATCGTCGCTGATGCCCAGCAGCGACAGGTCGAAATCCTCGGCCAGCAGCCCCGCGATCTCGTCGCGCAGCATGGCCTCGTCCCATTCGCCCAACTCGGTCAGCTTATTGTCGGCGATGCGGTAGGCGCGGCGCTCGGCCTCATCCAGATGCGCCAACCGAATGACCGGCACCTCAGTTAGTCCCAGCATCGTCGCCGCCAGCACCCGGCCATGGCCCGCGATCAGCTCGCCATCGTCAGCGACCATGCAGG
>JAFIEM010000184.1 GCA_020832555.1 Natronohydrobacter sp.
TGATCGCATCCACGTCCAGATCACCGGCCTGCACGGCCCGCACGACCGATTGCGTCGCGCGCCGGATTTCGTCACGCCCGCCGTAATTGATAGCAACTGTCAGATGCACGCGGTCGTTATGCGCGGTCTCGGTTTCGATCCATTCGAACAGCGCCTGCAGCTTCGGGTCAAGTGGCGAGCGATCCCCGATGAACCGCATCCGCACACCTTCTTTCTTGATCCGGTTCGCCTCGCGCTTGATATAACGGCCAAAGAGCGACATCAGACCCAGCACTTCTTCAGTCGTGCGGGTCCAGTTCTCGGTCGAGAACGCATAGATCGTCAGGTAGCGAATACCCAGACGCGGACAGGCCTCGACCAGCTCACGCGCACGCTCGGCCCCCTTGCGATGCCCTACCAGACGTGGCCAACCCCGGTTCTTGGCCCAGCGCCCGTTGCCATCCATGATGACGGCCACATGCAGCCTGCTCTCTTCCGGTTCACCTTGGCCCGGTCGGGGCTGGTCCATTTTCATATCGCTATCCCTTGCGCGGCAAACGCATCAGACCTGCATGATTTCGGCCTGCTTGGCCTCAAGCGTCTGATCCACAAGCCCAATATACTTATCCGTCAATTCCTGAATCTCTTCGGACCAGAGCTTTTGCTCGTCCTCGCTCATGCCTGCGGCCTTGGCCTTCTTGACCTGATCCATCCCGTCGCGGCGCAGGTTGCGCACGGCAACACGGGCATGTTCGGCATACTGCGCGGCCACGCGAGTCAATTCGCGGCGGCGCTCTTCGTTCAACTCGGGGATCGGCAGCATGATGATCGTGCCATTCAGTTGCGGGTTGATCCCCAGACCCGATTCGCGAATGGCCTTCTCGACCTTGCTGACCATCGAGCGGTCCCAGACATTGATCGTGACCATGCGGGGCTCTGGCACATTCACAGTGCCGAGCTGATTGATCGGCGTCATCTGCCCGTAAGCTTCGACCTGCACCGGATCAAGCATGGAGGCCGAGCCGCGCCCCGTGCGCAGCGAGGCGAATTCGGTGCGCAGCGCCGACATGGCGCCATCCATCCGGCGCTTGAGATCATCAAGATCGATTTCAAGATCATCTGACATGGTGCTCTTCCCCGTCCTAAGCGATCAGCCCGTTTCGGGCTTTCGCGCGTTTTAGCGCGCTTGTCGCGATTTTGTAAGCCTTGATACGCTCCCCTGCTCAGGCATGAACGCGCGTGTAGGTGCCCTCGCCCCGCAGGATACCGCTGAAACCGCCCGGCTCGTCCAGCGAAAACACGATCAGCGGCATCTTGTTGTCGCGACACAGCGCAATGGCCGAGGCATCCATCACCTTGAGATTCGCGCGCAGAACCTCATCATAGCTGATCTCGTCATAGCGTTTCGCGTCCGGGTTCGTTTTAGGATCACTGTCGTAGATCCCGTCCACCTGCTTGCCCATGAAGATCGCCTCGCAGGCCATCTCGGAGGCGCGCAGCGCGGCAGCGGTATCGGTCGTGAAATAAGGGTTCCCGGTGCCCGCTGCAAAAATGCAGACGCGCTTTTTCTCCAGATGGCGCACGGCGCGGCGGCGAATATAGGGCTCGCAGATCTGATCCATCGGAATCGCGCTGATCACACGGGTATAGACGCCCAGATCCTCCAGCGCGGTCTGCATGCCCAGCGCGTTCATCACTGTGGCGAGCATGCCCATGTAATCGGCCTGTGTGCGCTCCATCCCCTGCGCCGAGCCCTGCAAGCCCCGGAAGATATTTCCGCCCCCGATCACCATGCAGATCTCGACGCCCATATCATGCACCGATTTCACTTCGCGCGCGATACGCTGAACTGTCGGAGGGTGCAGCCCGAAGCCCTGATCCCCCATCAGCGCCTCGCCCGATATCTTGAGCATGACGCGGCCATAGGTGGTCTGGGGGGTATCGGTCATCGGGCGGTCCTTTTTCCAGCGCGCAGGGGCCTTGCGCACAAAATGCAGACCCGGTGCTTTCATCGCCCCGCAAAATGTCGGAAAACGCGCGCAGGTTCAATCGCAAAGCAGGCGCAGATGGCGAAAATCGCCCACCCTCTGGACATGGCTCTCGCAAGGCTGGAAACCGCGCCACCCGATCCGGCGCGGCCAGTGTTGCTGGCAGGTCCAACTGCCAGCGGGAAATCGGCGCTGGCCCTGCATCTGGCGCGAGCGCAGGGGCGCGTGATCGTCAATGCAGATGCGCTGCAAGTCTATGCAATGTGGCGGGTTCTCTCGGCGCGGCCCGATCAGGCGGATTGCGCACGCGCATTGCATCTTCTCTATGGCCATGTAGGTCAGGATGAGGACTGGTCGACAGGACATTGGCTGCGCGCGGTTGCGAGCGTGCTGAAAGACCACGCCAATCCGGTGATCGTGGGCGGCACGGGGCTTTATTTCCGTGCGCTGACCGAAGGGCTGGTCGAGATACCGCCGACCCCGAAACAGATCCGCCAGCTTGCCGATGCAAGGCTGGAACAGCACGGGCTACAGGCGCTGCTGGCCGACCTCGACCCCGAAACCCGCGCGCGCATCGACTGCGCCAATCCGGCGCGCGTCCAACGTGCGTGGGAAGTGCTGCAGGCGACAGGTCAGGGGCTTGCCGCCTGGCAGGACCAGACCCCGCCCCCGCTGCTGTCGCTCTCCGCGACCACGGCCTATGTGCTGCGCCCGCAGGTTGACTGGCTGGATGCGCGAATCACCCGGCGGTTCCAAGAGATGATGACGCAAGGGGCACTGGATGAGGTCCGCGCCGCACTTCCCGTCTGGGATCCGCGCGCCCCATGGGCCAAAGCGATCGGTGCGCCCGAACTGATCGCCCATCTGCAAGGCCAGATGTCGTGGCACGATGCCACCGAAGCCGCTACACTTGCCACGCGGCAATATGCCAAACGCCAGCGGACCTGGTTTCGCAACCGCATGAAGGACTGGCAGGATATCTGCGCAGGCCCTGCCTAAAGAGTCACCGTTTTGCCACGCCCTTCGCGCGGGTCACGGAATTTCACGGCCGCGTGACCGAAAAGTCTTTCTTCGTCGCGCTCAGGTCCTAATCTTGCCCCTATCCGGGGGGATACGAGCACCATGAACAAGATACCCGAACCGATGTCCCGGCTGCGCCTTGTGCCGATCTCGAAACTGGCAGCAGCCCCGAAATGGCAGCTTGAGACAATGCGCGCCCTGCGCGAACCGCTGTTCTTGTGGATCACACAGGGACAGGGGCGCATCAATCTGGGCGGCAGCACGCGCGGCTTTCACCCGCATAACGCTATTTTCATTCCCGCAGGCACCCTGCACGGGTTTCAGGCCATGACGCGGGTTCAGGGCACAGCCGTCTATTTCGGCCATGATCACGGGCTTGATCTGCCGAACCTGCCCCTGCATCTGCGACTGCGCGAAGCGTCGCAGCATGCCGAAGTCGCGCATCTGGTCGATTCGGTTCAGCGCGAACTGGACGGAGGCCGCCCCCTCGCCCAGAAAGCGGCCTACCACCAGCTTGGCTTGCTCTCGATCTGGCTGGATCGCCGCAGTCAGGACATGCTCGAGGATGGCGCACAGGCCAGCCCGCAACTCAATGCCAATGAACGTCTGACAGCGCGTTATGCGGCCCTTCTGGAACGTGAATTCGGATCTTCGCTCAACGTCAGCGACTATGCGACAGCACTTGGTGTGACCGCAACGCATCTGACACGCGCCTGCCGGGCAAGCTGCGGGCGGACCGCGCTGGAAATGATGCAAGCGCGGCGATTGTATGAGGCGCGCAGATTGCTTCTGGAAACCGATATCGCCGTGCAGGACATCGCGCGCTCGCTGGGGTTTTCGACTGCAGGCTATTTCGCACGCGCCTTTGCCCAGCATATCGGCGAGCCACCCTCTGCCTATCGCAAGGCCAGACCTGCCCATGCAAGGGTGCTGAACTGACCCGAACGGCCCCCGCGCCCATGACAGCGACAGTGACCGGAAATGCAAAACGCCCGTGACACATCGTGTCACGGGCGTTTCCGCTTGTGTGCCGCCAAAACC
>JAFIEM010000040.1 GCA_020832555.1 Natronohydrobacter sp.
CAGGCTGTCCACGCAGACCGGTCTTGGCGAATATCTGCCTGGAATAGGCGCGCGCAGTTTCGACAGTCAGGCCCAGACGCGCGGCGGCCTGCGCTAAGCTATCCCCCATACCCAGCGCGCGGGCCAGTCGCGCCTCTGCCAGCGAAACGCCCAGCACCTGTGCGATGACGGATGCATCGGGTAAGGCAATATCAGTCGCACGCAGAACGCCGGTATGGCTGCCATCCGGTTCCGGGTGCACCGCGAGTTCAAGCCCCGCGGCCAGGTCCGTCACGCCCGGCACGAGCTTCCCGAGCGTCACACCGGCGCGTGCCAGCAGCTCCCGCGCGGTATCATCAATCGCATGGGCCCGCCCCTCTGAATCAGCCTGCACAAGGCCCATACCAAACCGTCTTGCGACACGCTCATGTTGTTGCAAACGGCCCGCAACCTGATCAAATGCGTCGCCTGTAGCGAGGGCCTGCGCGATATGCGGGGCAAGGACCGACAGCAACATGCTGTCCATGGCCCGGAAACTGCCCCTGCGGCGCGTAACCATCAGCCAAGCGCCCCCCTGCACCCCGATCGCGCGCAGATCGGCGATCCCGTCCAGCCCTGACAGCGCCCGGTCGGCAAGCTCTTCCCCGGTATAGACCCGCCCCAGCCGCAATCCGGCCAGTATTTCTGGCAGCGGCTGGTCCATCGCCCCGGCCTGATCCCAGCCCCTGTCTGGCAGATGCAGCCGTATGGCCTCTGCCTGCACCGGTAATGCCAGCAGGCGCAGCGCCGAAGGCCAGAGACTGCGATCCATGCCAGCGCGCGCTATGGCCAGAAGCAATTCGGAATCTTGCATCGAGAGCATGGCAGAACTGATACCTCCCATTTGGGAGGTTACACTGGATCGTGGCTGAATTACGAGCGCTGAAACAGAATTTTTGCAGGAAAGCTGATGTCACTCCGTTCCCTGACCCATTTGCAACGCCTTGAGGCCGAAGCGATCCATATCATGCGCGAAGTCGTGTCCGAAGCCGAGAAGCCGGTGATGCTGTATTCGGTCGGCAAGGACAGCGCCGTTATGCTGCATCTGGCGAAGAAAGCCTTCTATCCCTCGCCCCCGCCCTTTCCGCTTTTGCATGTCGATACGACCTGGAAATTTCGCGACATGTATGCGCTGCGCGACCGTGCCGCGCGCAACGCGGGGATGCAGCTGCTGGTTCATCAGAACCCCGATGCCGTGCGTCAGGGGATCAACCCGTTCGATCATGGCGGCTTGCATACGGATATGTGGAAAACCGAAGGGCTGAAACAGGCGCTTGACCTGCACGGGTTTGATGCGGCCTTCGGGGGTGCGCGGCGCGATGAGGAAAAGAGCCGTGCCAAGGAACGGATTTTCAGCTTCCGCACGGCCAGCCATCGATGGGATCCGAAGAACCAGCGCCCGGAACTGTGGCGCACCTATAATGCACGCAAAGCGCGCGGCGAATCGATGCGGGTTTTCCCGCTGTCGAACTGGACCGAGTTGGACATCTGGCAGTATATCCATCTGGAAAATATCGAGATTGTGCCGCTGTATTATGCGGCCGAGCGCCCCACGGTAATCCGTGACGGGCTTTTGCTGATGGTTGATGATGACCGTTTCCCGCTGAAAGGCGAGGAGCCTGTCATGCGCCGCATCCGCTTTCGCACGCTGGGGTGCTACCCGCTGACGGGCGCTGTCGAGAGCCGTGCAACCACCCTGCCCGAGATCATTCAGGAAATGCTGCTGACCACCACATCCGAGCGGCAGGGACGCGCGATTGACCATGATCAGACCGCGTCCATGGAGAAAAAGAAGCAAGAGGGCTATTTCTGATGAACGAGATCTACAAGACAGACGCCCTGATTGCCGAGGATATCGACGCCTATCTGGACACCCACCAGCACAAGACGATGCTGCGTTTCATCACCTGTGGATCGGTCGATGACGGAAAATCGACGCTGATCGGGCGGCTGCTCTATGACAGCAAGATGATCTTCGAGGATCAGCTTGCGACTTTGGAAGCCGACTCGCGCCGTGTCGGCACGCAAGGCGCGAATATCGATTTCGCGCTTCTGGTCGATGGTCTGGCCGCCGAACGAGAACAGGGCATAACCATCGACGTGGCATATCGTTTCTTCGCTACGGAAAAGCGCAAGTTCATCGTCGCCGATACTCCGGGCCATGAGCAATATACGCGCAACATGGTCACGGGCGCGTCAACGGCCGATCTGGCCGTGATCCTGATTGACGCGCGCAAGGGTGTGCTGACCCAGACGCGGCGACACAGCTATCTGGCGCATCTGCTGGGCATCCGGCATCTGGTGCTGGCCGTCAACAAGATGGACTTGATCGGCTATGATCAGGCGGCCTATGATCGCATTCTTGCCGATTATCGTGCGTTTGCCGACAGTATCGGCGTCACCGACTTCACTCCGATCCCGATTTCCGGTCTGGCCGGGGATAATATCACGACGCGCAGCACGAACACGCCGTGGCATGACGGCCCCACTTTGCTGGAGTATCTCGAAACGGTCGAACTGGACCAGACCACGGATCAGCAGAAGCCGTTTCGCATGCAGGTGCAGTGGGTCAACCGCCCCAATCTGGATTTCCGGGGTTTCGCCGGGACCATTGCCGCTGGCCAGATTGCCGTTGGCGATGAGATCCGCGTGCTGCCCTCGGGCAAGACCTCGACGATTTCCCGCATTGTTACACTGGACGGCGA
Organism: Natronohydrobacter sp.; assembly: GCA_020832555.1. Classification (GTDB taxonomy): domain Bacteria; phylum Pseudomonadota; class Alphaproteobacteria; order Rhodobacterales; family Rhodobacteraceae; genus Roseinatronobacter. The sequence continues at coordinate 2,724 of JAFIEM010000040.1, forward strand.
TCTGGATGTGGCTGTTGCAGGGCAAGCCGTGACTCTGTGCTTAGCGGACGAGATCGACTGCTCGCGTGGCCAGGTCATCACCGCAGCGAACAGCCCTGTTGAAGTGGCTGACCAGTTTGAGGCGAGTGTCATCTGGATGGATGAGGACACGCTTGTTCCAGGTCGGGCCTATTGGCTGAAGCTTGGCCCACTGACTGTCAGCGCGACTGTTGCACAGCCGAAATATCAGATCAATGTCAACACGATGGAACATCTGGCCGCCAAAACCCTGGACCTGAATGCCATCGGTGTCGCCAATATCACCACGGATCGCGAAATCCCTTTCGCGCCCTATCAGGACAGTCGGGATCTGGGCGGGTTCATCCTGATCGACAAGATGACCAATCGCACGGTCGGGGCTGGTCTGATCCATTTCGCGTTGCGCCGCGCGCAAAACATCCACTGGCAGGCAACCGATATCTCGCGCGATCATCATGCGAGCATGAAGAACCAGAAACCCATGGTTCTATGGATGACCGGGCTTTCCGGGTCAGGAAAATCCACGATTGCAAATCTGGTCGAAAAGAAACTTGCGCGGATGAACCGCCATACTTTCCTGCTGGATGGTGACAATGTGCGCCATGGGCTGAACAAGGATCTGGGCTTCACTGATGCGGACCGGGTCGAGAATATCCGCCGGGTGGGCGAGGTTGCCAAGCTGATGACCGATGCCGGGCTGATCGTGATCACGGCCTTCATCTCGCCCTTTCGGTCTGAGCGCGAGATGGTGCGCGCCATGATGCAACCGGGCGAATTCGTCGAGATCTTTATCGACACTCCCCTGGAGGAGGCCGAGAAGCGCGACGTGAAGGGGCTCTATGCCAAGGCGCGGTCAGGTCAACTCAAGAACTTCACCGGGATCGACTCGCCCTATGAAGCGCCCGAGGCCCCGCAGATTCGGATCGACACGGCGCGGATGAGCGCTGAAGACGCTGCGGATCTGATCGTCTCGAAACTCATCCCCTGACATGACAAAGCCCCCGGCCTTCAAAACCGGGGGCTTTGCTCACATGCGTCTTTGATCTTCTCAGGCTGTAAGACCCTCGGGCTCTGGCATGCCATTTGCCCGACAGGCCGCCGTGACGGTATTGGCCAACAGACAGGCAATCGTCATCGGCCCCACGCCCCCTGGAACCGGTGTGATCGCGCCCGCCACCTGTGCGGCGCTGTCGAAATGCACATCGCCCACGAGAACCGTTTTTCCATTGCGCTCGATGCGGTTGATGCCCACATCGATCACGGTTGCCCCGGGCTTGACCCAATCCCCCGGAACCATCTCCGGCCGGCCCACGGCGGCAACCAGAATATCTGCACGGCAGCAGGTCTCAGCCAGATCGCGGGTGCGCGAATGGGCGATTGTTACAGTGCAGCTATCGCCCAGCAAAAGCTGCGCCATCGGTTTTCCCACGATATTCGAGCGACCGACAACGACCGCATTCATACCCGACAGACTGCCGTGGTGATCGCGCAGCATCATGAGGCATCCGAGCGGTGTGCAGGGCACCATGGATTTCTGCCCAGTGCCCAAGAGACCGACATTGGAAATGTGAAAGCCGTCCACATCCTTGGCAGGGTCGATACTATTGATCACCAGATCGGAATTCAGATGAGAAGGCAGCGGCAACTGCACGAGAATCCCGTGAACTTCTGGATCGCGGTTCAATTTTGCAATCAGCTCCAGCAGGTCGGCTTCAGAGGTATCCGCAGACAGCTTATGTTCGAAAGAGGCCATTCCGACCTCGACAGTCTGCTTGCCCTTCGAGCGCACATAGACCTGACTTGCCGGGTCTTCGCCGACCAGCACCACTGCAAGACCCGGCGTCAGGCCATGCCCTTCTTTCAGTCGTGCGACGTGATCCGCAACCTTCGCGCGGATTCGCGCGGCAAACTGCTTTCCGTCCAGAATCTTCGCTGTCATCATGTCTTTCCTTCGGTCTCCGGCCCGAGTACGCGTTCTTCGCGCGCGATGGACCATTCGATGATGCGCTCCCAGAGCGCGCCTGCCAGTTCCGGATCCAGACCTTGCTGTGCAGCCAGTCTCCGAACATTTTCCAGCACCTCATCCACACGCGCGTCAATCCGCGCGGGTAGTCGCGCTGATGTCTTCAGACTGATCGCGCGATCTATATAGCCTGCCCTTGCGACCAGAAGTCTGACCAGTTCCTGATCAAGCAGGTCGATTTCTGCGCGCAGTTCATTCATGTTCCGGCACTCGGACGGCGGGCGCATGAGGGGTTCCTTATCTGGCGGACGACACACGCCTTCCCTACCCATCTCGCCTGCCTGATGCAATGCGACCCTGCGGGAGGGTGGGCGGGGCGACGGGTGGCGCAGCCACGCGAGCGCCGTCCGCCCTGCCCGATCAGAACAGGCCTTCGATCAGCCCTTCCTCATTGAACCGGATCGTCTGCGCCGCCGGTTTGCGCGGCAGGCCCGGCATAGTCATGATCTCGCCGCAGATCACAACGATGAACCCTGCACCTGCCGACAGGCGCACTTCGCGGATGGGCACCGAGTGGTTTACTGGCGCGCCGCGCAGGTTCGGATCGGTCGAGAAGGAATACTGCGTCTTGGCCATGCAGATCGGCAGATGGCCGTAGCCAGCCGCTTCCCATTCCTTCAACTGGCTGCGGATCTTGCCATCGGCCAGTGCATCATCGGCGCGGTAGATGCGGCGTGCGATGGTCTGGATCTTCTCGAAGAGCGGCATGTCATCGCCATAGAGCGGTGCGAATTGCGCATGATCGCCATCGGCCAGTTCAGCGACGCGCGTGGCCAGTTCGGTGACGCCTTTCGATCCTTCGGCCCAGTGGCGGCACAGGATCGCCTCGGACCCCATAGAGGCCACGAAGTCCTTGACTGCCTGCACCTCTGCCTCTGTATCGGAATGGAAATGGTTGATGGCGACCACCACGGGCACGCCGAAGGATTTCACATTCTCGATATGGCGACCCAGATTCGGGCAGCCTTTCTGCACGGCGCTGACATTTTCCGAACCCAGATCAGCCTTCGCCACGCCACCGTTCATCTTCATCGCACGCACTGTGGCCACGATCACTGCGACAGCAGGTTTCAGCCCGGCCTTGCGGCATTTGATGTTGAAGAATTTCTCGGCCCCCAGATCAGCCCCGAAACCGGCTTCCGTTACGACATAATCGGCCAGCCCCAGCGCGGTCTGGGTTGCGACGACAGAGTTGCAGCCATGCGCGATATTGGCGAACGGGCCCCCATGTACAAAGGCCGGGTTGTTTTCCAGCGTCTGCACCAGATTGGGCTGCATCGCGTCTTTCAGAAGCACTGTCATCGCGCCCTCGGCCCCGATGTCGCGGCAGTAGATCGGGGTCTTGTCGCGCTTATAGGCCACAACGATATCGCCCAGACGGCGCTGCAGGTCTTCCAGATCCGCAGCAAGGCACAGGATCGCCATGACCTCGGAGGCCACAGTGATGTCGAACCCGGTCTGGCGCGCGAAACCGTTCGATACGCCACCAAGCGAGATGACCATATCGCGCAGCGCGCGGTCATTCATGTCCATGACGCGGCGCCAGGTGATGCGGCGCTCGTCGATTTCCAGCTCGTTACCCCAGTAGATATGGTTGTCGATCATCGCCGACAGCAGGTTATGGGCCGAGGTGATCGCGTGGAAATCGCCGGTGAAATGCAGGTTCATGTCTTCCATCGGGACGATCTGCGCGTAGCCACCGCCAGCCGCACCGCCCTTCATGCCGAAATTCGGCCCGAGCGAGGCTTCGCGGATACAGATCGCAGCTTTCTTGCCGATGGCGTTCAGGCCATCACCCAGACCGACCGTCGTCGTGGTCTTGCCTTCACCCGCAGGGGTGGGGTTGATCGCGGTGACAAGGATCAGCTTGCCGCGCTTGCGCCCGCGCGCATCCGAGACGAATTCCTGACTGACCTTGGCTTTGTCATGGCCGAAAGGCAGAAGATGTTCGGTCGGGATACCCAGCTTCGCGCCGATTTCCTGAATGGGTTTCTTGTTTGCCTCACGGGCGATTTCGATGTCGGTCTTGAAGGCCATGTCTCGCTCCCTGCGCGGAATTGTCGCTACAGCCTTGCTATATCTGGCCCGTCCCTGACGGTAAGCCGCGATTGCGACATTTTCCGCGCCAGTTGCGCCCTTGGGATTTCCGATCAGAAACCCATGCGCCTATTTGCCCATCTTTGATCGCAGAAACGAAGAAGCGCGGGGCGACAACCCCGCGCTTCCGCAACTGTTTCAGGTGCGGGCTCAGCCTTTCTTCAGGCAGCGATTGCCCAGCACTTCCGCAATCTGCACCGCGTTCAGCGCCGCGCCTTTGCGCAGGTTGTCAGACACGCACCAGATGTTCAGCCCGTTATCCAGCGTAGAATCCTGCCGGATACGGCTGATATAAGTGGCATATTCGCCAACACATTCAATCGGCGTGATGTAGCCCCCGGCCTCGCGCTTGTCGACGACAAGGATGCCGGGGGCTTCGCGCAGGATATCGCGGGCCTCTTCTTCGTCAAGGAAATCCTCGAACTCGATATTGATGGCTTCCGAATGGCCCACAAACACCGGCACACGCACGCAGGTCGCGGTCAGTTTGATTTTGGGATCAAGGATTTTCTTGGTCTCGGCGACCATCTTCCATTCTTCCTTGGTAGAGCCGTCTTCCATGAAGACATCGATATGCGGGATCACATTGAAGGCGATCTGCTTGGGATAGACCGACGGGGCCACTTCCTGACCGGGAACATAGAGGCCCTTGGTCTGGTTCCATAGCTCGTCAATCGCTTCCTTGCCGGTGCCGGAAACGGATTGATAGGTGCTGACAACCACGCGCTTGATGCGCGCACGGTCATGCAAGGGCTTGAGCGCCACAACCATCTGCGCGGTCGAACAGTTGGGATTCGCGATGATGTTTTTCTTGGTGTACCCATCGACAGCGGCCGCGTTCACTTCCGGCACGACCAGCGGCACATCCGGGTCGTAGCGATAGAGTGAGGAATTATCGATCACGACGCAGCCCTGCGAGGCGGCCTTGGGCGCATAGGTCTTGGTCGCCTCAGAGCCGACAGCGAAGAAGGCGATGTCCCAGCCGGTGAAATCGAAGGTGTCGAGGTCCTGGCATTTCAAGGTCTTGTCGCCAAAGCTGACCTCAGTGCCCAGGCTGCGGCGCGAGGCCAGAGCGGCGATCTGATCGACCGGGAATTCCCGCTCAGAGAGGATGTTCAGCATTTCGCGGCCCACATTGCCCGTGGCACCTGCGACGACGACCTTGTAGCCCATTGCGGCCTCCTTTTCACACGTCGCGCAGCACCTACCGCAATTCGGCGCGAAGGTGAAGGGGCGCTAGTCGGTCCGGTCCTTCGAGAAAGCGTAAATGATACAACCGATCAGCAGCAGAACCGCGAAGAACAGGAACAGCGTCTGATAGGCGGCTTCCGGGGGCGTGTCCGCTGCGCTGGCATGGACGCGCCCACTCAACGCCTGCAACACCCCCACCCCGCCAATCGAGCAAAGGTTCAGGAACGTCACACCGCGCCCGGTCAGATGTGGCGGGAAATAGCTGCGGCCATGCGCCATCATCATCGGGAAAGAGGCGCCGAAGAAACCAACCGCCGCAAAGAGCAGCGCCGCCTGCCAGAACCCTGCCAAAGGAAAGAAGGCGAGCGCAAATAGGCAGGCGGCTCCAAGCAGGTTCCCCGTCAGGATGACACCCTTGCGGGTGCCGAAAATGCGATCCAGCGGGCCGTAGGCAAAATTTCCTGCGATCATGGCCAAAGCCATCAGAAGCGTCACTTGCCCGATCCCGGTTGCGCTCGCCCCATAGAGGTCAGCATAAAATGGTCCGACCCAAAGCCCGCGCAAACCGGCTGCGGGCGCATAGTTCACGATCAGCAAGGGCAGGAGCAGCCAGAGCGCCGGGATACGCAGGATATCGAGCAGGCTACCCTTCGCGCCATCGGGCGCATCGGCTGTTGGCGGATCCTGCACGACAAGCCAGATCACCCCTGCCACCACTGCTGTCAGCCCGCCGATCACGAGGATTGATTCCCGCCAGCCAAAGGCTTCGGCCGCCCAAGCCATGGGCAAGGCCCCAAGGATATTGCCCAATGAGCCGAAGCCGATCACCGCTCCTGCCAGGGTGGCGAAGATTGCAGGCGGGAAACTGCGGGCGAAGATGTAGTAAGAGGCCATAAGGACCGGTGCACAGCCAATGCCCAGAAGCGCCATTGCAAGGTTGATGTGCAAAGCGTTCTGCGCCAGCGCAAATATCACCGCCCCGCCAGTGCCCCCCAGACCCAGCATCAGCGCGGTGGTGCGCCTTGGGCCGAAGCGATCCAGCGCCGAGCCGATCGGCAGCTGTGCCAGCGCAAAGATCAGAAACCACAGACCCGAGGCAAAAGCCAGATCATCGGCAGTTACGCCGAGATCGGCCTGTAGCAGCCCCGAGAGCACCGCCAGAAATGAGCGATAGAACTGGCTGAGCAGATAGCCCAGAACCAGAAAGAACAGGCTTAGTTTCATGTTTCTGATCCGGATGTGATCCTCCGCACCTGCTTAGTGAACCTGTGAAGCAAGTGCAATGACCCGAAACCGCAGCTTTCGTGTCGCTTGTGCCGTAGCGATGCCCTAACTTTGACACGAGGAATGAAGGAAACGGCCATGGACGATCAGAACAGGGACAGTCTTTACCATTACCGCGTCATGGAACGCGCCATTGCGCTGATTGATGCGTCGGGTGGCGCGCAGCGCTCACTTTCCGATCTGGCCGGTGAGATGGGCATGAGTCCTGCACATTTCCAGCGCCTGTTCAGCCAGTGGGTCGGTGTCTCTCCCAAGCGCTACCAGCAATATCTGACGCTCGGCCACGCCAGAAATCTGCTGGAAGCACGATTTTCCACCCTTGAGACCGCGCATGCGATGGGCCTGTCGGGTCAGGCCCGGCTGCACGATCTGTTCCTGCGCTGGGAAGCCATGACGCCCGGCGAATATTCCCGGCGCGGTGAGGGTTTGACACTGCGCTATGGCTGGTTCGTCACCCCGTTTGGCATGGCATTGGGAATAGCCAGTGATCGTGGCCTCTGTGGGCTAGCCTTCGCCGATGATGACGGGCGCGAGCAGGTTTTCGCGGATATGGTGCAGCGCTGGCCCAAGGCACGCTTGATCAAGGACCCGACCGTGGCCGCGCCGCATGTGGACGCTGCCTTCGCGCAATCAGGCAATGTCGCCCTGCACCTGATCGGCACACCGTTCCAGATCAAGGTCTGGGAAGCGCTGCTGCATATCCCCTCTGGCCATGTCACGAGCTATGGCGCGATTGGTGCAAGGGTGTGCACGCCAAAAGCGGCGCGCGCGGTGGGCACGGCTGTCGGGCGCAATCCGGTGAGCTTTCTGATTCCCTGCCATCGCTGCCTGCGCGGCGCCGGCGGTCTTGGTGGCTATCACTGGGGTCTGGAGCGCAAACGCGCGATGCTGGCCTGGGAATCCGCGCGGCTTGATGCAGGCACATGCGCGGAAAACCGCGAATTTGTGCTTGGTCAAGGGAACGTGTAATGACGCAAGGCGTTATACTGCATTACATGGCATGCTGACCATCTGGAGGGTTTCATGAAACTATCTGCCCCTGTTTTCCTTGTGGGTGCATCCGCGCTCGCGCTGACCGCTTGCGCGCCCGATCCCAACAACATGCAGAACCGCACTCTGACAGGTGCCGTAACGGGCGCAGCAGTGGGCGGTGTCATTGGAGCCGCGACAGGAGACGGAAGTGGCCGCCGCGCCATTGCGGGTGCTGTACTCGGTGGGACAGCCGGTGCACTGATCGGCCAACAACTTGACCGGCAGGCAGAGGATTTGCGCCGCCAGCTTGGCAACAATGTCGATATCCGCAATACCGGGCAGGAGCTGATCCTGACTTTGCCGCAGGACCTGCTCTTCGCAACCGACAGCGCGACGCTGCGCCCCGATTTGCAACAGGACCTGCGTGTGATCGCGACCAATCTGGTGAACTACCCGCGCAGTGATGTGATCGTGGTCGGCCATACCGACAATACTGGCAGCGCCGCCTATAACCAGACGCTCTCGGAACGTCGTGCACAGTCGGTCGCGCAGGTCCTGCGCAGCCAGGGCGTTTCCGCCAACCGCATCCAGACCATCGGACGCGGCTTGACCCAGCCGGTTGCCAACAATGCGACCCCGGAAGGCCGCCGCCAGAACCGTCGCGTGGAGATCTTCATCCGCCCACATCAACCGGCGTGAGACTGCGACACATTTATGAAAGGCCAATCCGCGTGATTGGCCTTTTTCCTTGCGCAAAGGCCAATGCGGTCATATCTTTTGACCAATATCTGCCCAAATTACGGGCAATACAGACCACACTCTGCGAGTGGAGACCAGATGCCGTTTCAACGTATCCAGCCGGAGAAATTGTCGATCAGCGTGGTGCGCCAGATCGAACTCTTGCTGTTGCGTGGAATCCTTCGCCCGGGGGAAAGATTGCCGGCAGAGCGTGACCTCGCCGAGAAACTGGGCGTGTCCCGTCCGTCATTGCGCGATGCGATTGCCGAGTTGCAAGCACGCGGCCTGCTGACTGCGAAGGCAGGGGCGGGGGTCTTTGTGGCCGATCTTCTGGATTCCGCCTTTTCTGACTCGCTCGTACGTCTTTTCGCTGACCATGATGAAGCATTGTTCGACTACATCAGCTTCCGGCGCGATCTGGAAGGGATGTCTGCGGAACGCGCGGCGCGGTTCGGTTCCGACATGGATCTGCAGGTGATCGACACGATTTACAAGAAGATGGAAACCGCGCATCTCAAACGCGATCCGACAGAGGAAGCCCGCCTTGATGCCGAGTTTCACCTCTCGATTGTCGAAGCATCGCACAACATCATCATGCTGCACATGATGCGGGCCATGTTCAACCTGTTGCATCAGGGCGTGTTTTACAATCGTCAGATGATCTTCAAGCAGCGCGGTACGCGCGACGAGCTTCTGGCGCAGCACAAATCGGTGAATGACGCGCTGCAAGCGCGCGACCCTGTGCAGGCGCGGGCCGCGGCAGAGGCACATCTGGACTATGTAGAGACACTGATGAATGATCTCAAGCGCAGCGAGCGGAATGAGGAAATAGCCCGTCTGCGTTTCGAGCATGCACGCGCGATGTAGCAAATGCATAAAAAACCCGGCGTTTTCGCGCCGGGTTCTGGGTTTTGGATGGCGATCTGATCAGTGAAGGTGATCTTGCGCTGTGCTCAGCGCCCGCTGGAACAGGGCATCACTCTGCGCTTCGTCCATCTGCTTGGCCAGTACATCCCCGGCTGCGGCGATTGCCACGGAAACGGCGGTGTTGCGCACATCGCGCAAGGCATTCGCTTCGGCTGAGGAGATCTGATCTTCGGCCGCTTTCAGGCGACGTGCGATAGACGCTTCGATTTCCGCCTTGGTTTGCTCGGCAACAAGCTGGGCATCGGCTTTCGCCTTCTCCACAATGCGCGTAGCCTCGTTCTTGACCTCAGCCTGCTTGCGCTCGAAAGACGCGTTCAGCTCCAGGGCTTCTTCACGCAGACGACGGGCTTCATCAAGTTCGCTGCGGATCGTGACAGCGCGCGCATCAAGCAAACCGGCAATCTTGCCGGGCACCTTGAAATAGACCAGCACGCCTACGAAAACGAGGAAGCCAAGCAGCACCACGATATCGGAGTTGTAGAGCGAAAAGAAGGGCTTGCCCTCCACTGCTGCAACTGCAGGGCTTGCGATCAGTGCTGATGTTGCGATCAAGCGGAGCATCATGCAGCACCTCCCTTCAGGCGGGCCGCGACAGCAGCATTCACGCTGCGCGCATCCGCTTTCGCGCCAAAGCTTTCTAGAATGTCCTTGGCCGCTTCTTTTGATACCGCAGACACCATATCCATGGCGCCATCGCGGATTTCGCGAATGCGGCGCTCGGATTCACTGGCTTTGGCCGCTATCTCTGCTTCAGCCTTGGCAAGCTCTACATCAAGCTTTGCTTGCATGTCTGCCTTGGCTGCCTCGACAATGCGATTGGCTTCCGAACGCGCATCGGCCAGCGCTTTGTGATAGGCTTCTTCGGCAGCTTGCGCCTTGAGCTTGTATTCCTCGGCAGCTGCAATATCGCTGGTGATCGTCCCGCGACGATCGGCCAGAACAGCGGCGATGCGTGGCAAAGCCACCCGAGACATCACATAATAGAGCACCACCATTGTAACAACGAGCCAGAAGATCTGGTTCGAGAATGTGGTGACATCAAGTTGGGGCATTCCCGGCCCCGATGCGGCAGTATCTGCCATGTCATCCCCCTAAGCCCTGATTTCACCGAAGGGGCCGCTTGCGACCCCTTCGAGCGTAAGGATACTGTCGGGAAGTTCTCAGACAGCGAACATCAGCAGCAGAGCGACGAGGAACGAGAAGATCCCCAGAGCTTCTGCAAATGCGATGCCGATGAAGAGCATGGCGGTCTGGCCAGCAGCTGCCGACGGGTTGCGCAGCGCGCCCGACAGGAAGTTGCCTGCAATGTTGCCCACACCGATCGCGGCGCCGCCCATACCGATGGCGGTCAGACCAACACCGATGTACTTGCCCATTTCTGCGATATCGCCTTCCATGTCGTTTCTCCTTGAGTTGGAATTGGCAGATTGATGATCCGACGTGTCGCGCTTAGTGCGACGGGTGCAGCGCGTCCTTGAGGTACACGCAGGTCAGAATGGTGAAAACATAGGCCTGGATCACGGCGACCAGCAGCTCCAGCGCATAGAAGGCGGTCACAGCCAGGATCGGCGCGAAGAAGAAGATACCCAGCGCGCCGGCAAAGCCCGCGAACACCTTGACCACCGCATGTCCTGCCATCATCGCGCCAGCAAGACGGATGGAATGGCTGACCGGGCGGGCAAAGTAGGAAATCAGCTCGATCACGGCCAGGATGGGGCGCAATGCCAGCGGGGCAGAGCTGACCCAGAACAGGCCCAGAAACTTCGTGCCATGCAGAATGAAGCCCAGTACCGTGACCGAGAAGAACACAGTAAAGGCCAGCACGGCAGTTACTGCGATATGCGAGGTCGTCGTGAAGGCGAAGGGGATCAGACCGAGCAGGTTCGCGAAAAGCACGAACATGAACAGGGTGAAGACATAGGGAAAGAAGCGCACAGCGTCCTTGCCGGCTACATCCTCGACCATCTTGTAGACGAAACCATAGGCCATTTCGGCCGCCGACTGGCCGCGGCTTGGCACAAGGGCGCGACCGCGTGCGCCGTAGATCATCAGCGCAGAGGCCGCCAGAACGGTCAGCGCCATCCACAGCGTGACATTGGTTGGTGTGTACCAGCTCACGTCACCGCCAAAGAGCGCCTTGACCTCGAACTGGTCCATTGGCTTGATTGCAAATCCGCTTTCACCTGCCACGTCCGTTGTCCCCTTGATCCGCATCCGCATCTTGCGGTGCCGCGTTGTCTTTCGTCTCGAATTCGCGCGCAGAGCGCAGCATCGTCTTTACGCCCGCCACAAAACCCAGAAGGGTCAGCACAACAAGGAACAGCGGCAAGGTGCCCAACCAGACATCAAGGCCGTAACCGATCATTGCACCGACACCAAGGCCAGCCACGAGTTCCGTCACCATTCGCCAGCCGACCTGGGCCATTGAGTGATGATCCTGAGCCGGTGCTGGCGGTTCCATCGACGCTTTGATCGTCGCAATTTTCGCGTCGAGCTCGCGAAGTCGCTTCAGATCATCGCCCTGTGACACGCCCGCCACCTCCGGCTACAAGTTGGGCGGAACCTAGAAAGGCGGGGCTACAGAGTCAAGCATGTTAACGCCGTCACGGTGCGCCTGCAACGCTCTGATATTAAATGATTATAGATGATACCCACCGGGGATGTGTTGCGCATGGATGCGGATTTCGCGTTTGCAGCATATTCAACCAAAGAGTTGACCTTTCGCACGGGTCGCGCAAGAACGCTGCATGCATTCCGCCCCAGCTCCCTCGCTTGATATGGTTTTCATGGCCCTGGCCGATCCGACGCGGCGGGCCATTCTGGCGATGTTGCTGGAAGATGACATGGCCGTGACGGATGTGGCTGAACCTTTTGCCATGTCACTGGCCGCGATTTCGAAACATCTGGGTATTCTGGCAGGCGCGGGTCTGATCAGTCAGGAAAAGCGCGGGCGGGTGAAATGGTGCAAGCTGGAACCTGACGCGCTACGCGAGGCCAGCATCTGGATGCAGGCTTTCGGACAGTTCGAAGCGGTCAATCTGGACGCGTTCGAGCGGTTTCTGGCGCAGGAGCTGGATGCGTCAGGGGATGATGCGTTTTCAGGCGATCTGGGTGAAGGCGTCGCGTAGCGCCTGTGACCATGCGGCCGACATGGCGGCGAAATCCTCGTCATTCGCTTCGATCCGACGCTGTTCTGTTATCCGCAGGGCGTCGGTTTCGATCACGACCAGATCCAGCGGCATGCCAACGCTCAGATTCGAGCGCAGGGTCGAATCCATCGACAGCAGAACCGCCTTGCGCGCTTCTTCGAGGGGGGTGTCCTTGGTGATCACGCGGTCCAGAATGGGCTTGCCGTATTTGTGTTCGCCGATTTGCAGATAGGGTGTGTCCTCGGTCGCTTCGATGAAATTGCCTTCGGGATAGATCAGGAAAAGCCGCATCCGGCCGCCCTTGCGCTGCCCCGCCACGATCATCGAGGCCGTAGCCATCTGGTTCATCCGGTCCATGCGAGCCTTGGTCTCGGCTGTGACGCGTGAGAGCATGTCGCCCACAAGCGTTGCCACATCGAGCATGTTCTCGGCCAGCATGATCGAGGTTTCGGGCGTTGCGTCAGGTGCGTCAATCGCCTCGGACAGACGTGCCAGCGTTGTTTGGGTCAGTGACAGGTTGCCAGCGGTCATCATCACGATAACCCGATCACCCGGCTGTTCGAAAGTGAACATCTTGCGATAGGTCGAAATATTGTCCAGACCCGCATTGGTGCGCGTATCGGACAGAAGCACCAGCCCCGCTTTCAGCAACAGCCCGACGCAATAGGTCATTTCAGCATCCTTGATGACGTGAGTGCGCCTTCCTAGCGCTCCGTGACCGCACAGACAAGATAGGTCACTGCTGTTGCGACTGGCCTTGTGGGGCAACCAGCACACTTACTTCCAGTTCCTCCTCACTCCCCCCCAGAACAAGGCCCCGGATCGGTGCGGCGTCCTGTGCATCGAGGCCGGACCCAAGTCGGATATAGTGCTCGTTCGGGCAGCATTTGTTCGCCGCATCAAATCCGACCCAGCCCAAGCCGTCGATACAGACTTCAGCCCATGCATGGCTTGCCTCGTGCGGACTGCCATCTTCGGTCGCGTTTAGGTAGCCTGCCACATAGCGCGCCGGAAGTCCGGCCAGATGCGCGCAAGCGATCAGAACATGCGCATGGTCCTGACAGACACCGGCACCTTCGGTCATTGCTTCTGCGGCTGTCGTATGGGCAGAAGTTGCGCCAGGCTTGTAGGCCACGGCCTCCGCAACAGCGGCGGCAAGGAGATGCGCGCGCTCAAGTTCCGGGGCGTTTTCCCTGTCTTTCAGCACTTCTGTCACCAACTCGCTGATCGCGCGATTGGGTTCAGTGCGCACTGTGTTGCGCAGATAGGCCCGCGGCGGAACCCGCTCTCGGTGCCCACGCAAGATGCCTGCAGTATCCGAGGTTTCGACCGTTCCGCTGACCGTCACTTCGATCCGCATGCTTGGAGAACGCACCGATACAGTCTGGACGTAATCCCCGGCCCCGTCACGAAAAGGCGTGCCGAGCACCGCTCCGGGTACCTCGACCGACCAATCCAGCACCCGCTGGCTTTCGCTCTTGGCAGGCGTCAGGCGCAGGCTCTGGATGATCCCGCCAACTGGTGCGGCGAACTCATAGCGCGTCTTGTGCAAAACCGTCAGGATCATCGCGCTTCTCCGATCAGATACTGGTCGTCAATGCATTTCGCGAGCCCCGCATTCTCGGTAATCATGCGGGTCAGAAATTCATGCAGCCCTTCGTCAAACACATCCTCGATACGCGCCTCGGCCAATTCGCCCAGCATGGCGCGCGCCGCTTCCTGCGCCGGGGTGGAACGGTCATAGATGCGCGCCAACTGATCGAGATGAGCGTTTACCTCGATCGTGCAGGACAGAAGCGAGCGCGGGAATTTCGGGTTCAGGATCAGGAAATGCGCGATCTGCTTGGCGCTGAGTTCTCCTCCGTAGGCCCAGTTATAGGCGCGATGCGCTGAGAGCGCGCGCAGAAGCGTCGTCCACTGATAATTGTCCAGACCCGAGCCGATATAAGCGACCGAAGGCAACAGGACGTAGTATTTCACATCCAGCAGACGGGCGGTGTTGTCCGCGCGTTCCAGCGCATAGCCCAGATTCATGAAGCGATAGCCATCATTGCGGAGCTGCGTGGCTTCGATGGAGCCGCGGATCAGAGCTGATGTGCGCAGGGTCCAGTCAGTCAGTTCCGGCACTTCGAGCGAAGAGCGTTCGCGCCGCGACAGCGCCTTGAGTTCCTGAAAGCTTGTATTGATCGCATCCCAGACCTGCGACGTCAGCGCCGTGCGCACGATCCGGGCATTCTCGCGGGCCGAGGAAATGCAGCTTGCAACGGATGAGGGGTTGTCGAGATCGAAGAACAGGAAGCTTTCGACATTGCGCTGTTTCAATTCGCCGTATTTCTCGGTGAACTGCTGCAATGCGCCCTTGCTTTGCAGGATTGCGCTCCATTCATTGCGGAACCCCCCGCCCGTGTTGGGCAGAAGCGCGTTGCGAAATCCCAAGTCCAGCAGGCGCGCGGTGGTTTCCGAGCGCTCCAGATAGCGGGTCATCCAGAACAGATTGGCGGCTGTGCGGCTTAGCATCTCATTCCTCCGCGATAACCCAGGTGTCCTTGACGCCCCCGCCTTGCGACGAGTTCACCACCAGCGAGCCTTCGGTCAGTGCGACCCGCGTCAGCCCGCCCGGCACCAGTTCGATGTCGCGACCCACAAGGCAATAGGGGCGCAGATCGACATGGCGGGGCGCGATGCCCTCATTGACGAAAGTGGGGCAGGTGGACAGGGCCAGCGTCGGCTGGGCGATGTAATTCGACGGGTTGGCGGCAAGTTTGGCGGCGAAAGCCTCAATCGTGGCCTTGTCGGATTTCGGGCCGACCAGCATGCCGTAACCGCCCGAGCCATGCACCTCCTTGATGACCAGCTCGGCGATATGTTCCTGAACGTATTTCAGATCATCTGCCTTGGCGCATTGCCATGTCGGCACGTTTTCAAGGATCGGGGCCTCACCCAGATAAAATCGCACCATTTCAGGCACATAGGTATATATCGCCTTGTCATCGGCCACACCGGCACCGGGGGCCGAGCAGATCGTGACCCCGCCTGAGCGATAGACATTCATCAAGCCCGGCACACCCAGTGCTGAGTCGGGGCGGAAACACAGCGGGTCAAGGAAAGCATCGTCGATCCGCCGGTAAATCACATCGACCTTTTGCGGGCCTTCCGTCGTGCGCATGTAACAGAAATCGCCCTCGACAAAGAGATCCTGCCCTTCGACCATCTCGATGCCCATGAGATCGGCAAGGAAGCTGTGTTCGTAATAGGCCGAGTTGAAATGACCCGGCGTCAGCAGCACCACCTTGGGGTCGCGGTCGCATTTTTCCGGCGCGACCGAGGCCAGTGTGCGCTTGAGAAGCCGCGCGTAGCCATCCACCGGGGCCACGCGGTTTTCCTGAAACAGATGCGGGAACATGCGCATCATCACTTCGCGGTTTTCCAGCATGTAGGAGACACCGGACGGGGTGCGGCAGTTGTCTTCCAGCACATAGAACTGGTCCGCCCCGGTGCGGACCAGATCGATCCCGACGATATGGCTGAACACGCCCAAGGGCGGGCGGAAGCCTGCGACGGCGATTTCATAAGCCTCGTTGCGATAGACCAGATCGGCGGGAATACGGCCTGCGCGGATGATCTCGCCTCGGTCATAGACATCGGACAGAAAGGCATTGAGCGCACGCGCGCGTTGCTTGATGCCGCGTTCCAGCTTGCGCCATTCCTCGGATGTGAACACACGCGGGAACATGTCGAAGGGGATCAGCCGGTCGGGGTCGCCGCCTTCGCCATAGACGGCGAAGGTGATGCCGTAGCGGCGGAACAGATCTTCGGCTTCGGCCTGTTTCAGCGCACGAAACTCGGCGGGCATGTTCTGGTGCCAGCCTTCCAGCATCTGGTAGGGCGTGCGCAGCCCTGCTGCGTCATACATTTCGTTGAAATAAGGCTCTGCCATAGGACGTGACCCCCTGTCTTTCTGTCATGAAATGCGGTTGCTTAAGGGAAGTAAAGAGCCCATGAAGCATCTGCACAAAAAACAGGCGGACCTATCAGCATCTCTTGATTCACGCCGTGTTGACCTGAGTTTTGCCGCCCTGCCCCCGCGCCGTGAACCAGTTCCAGCCGAGAAGGATCAGCAGCACGGCTGTTCCTGCCACCTCTACCCCGAAATCCGGCCAGAACAGCGCGATGATTGCCGGGATCGCCACGACCCGCGAGAAGAGGTCCATGCGCCCGAAGAGCCAGCCTTCGATCACGGCGGCGAAAGCGACCAGCCCAAGGATCGCCGTGAACCCGGTCCAGAGGACGATGGGCAGCGGCCCGCCATAGATGATTTCGGGGTTGAACACCATGAAGAGCGGGATCAGATACAGGCCCTTGGCAAATTTCCAGGCCTGCATGCTGGTTTCCATAGGCTTCGCGCCTGCCACAGCCGCGCCTGCGAAGCCCGCCAGCGCCACAGGGGGCGTCACATTGCTGTCCTGCGAATACCAGAACACCACCAGATGCGCGATCAGCAGAGGGATGCCGAATTCATTGTGCAGCGCAGGCCCCACGAGCACGATCAGCACGATATAGCTGGCCGTCACAGGCAGGCCAAGACCGAGAATAAGTGACGCCAGAAGCACCAGCCCCAGCGCGATGACGATATTGCCGCCCGAGAGCGAGATCATCATGGACGAGAATTTCAGCCCCAGCCCGGTCAGCCCGACAACGCCCACGATGATGCCCGCGACCGCACAGGCGATGGAGACTGCAACGGCATTGCGCGCGCCCAACTCGAGGCTCTCGAAAACCATCCGCAGCCCGCGCAGGATAGAGGCGCGGATGCGGTCCAGCGTCAGCGGGCCATCTGCGAAAAGCGCCCATGCGCCGCGCAGCCCGGTCACGGCAATGACCGAGATGATGGCCCAGAACCCCACGCGCATGGGCGAGATGTTGTTGACCAGAAGCCAGACCAGCAGCACCAGCGGCACGATGAATTGCCAGCCTGCCTTGAGCACTTGGCGCACGAGGGGCAGTTCCGAAGGCAACATGCCGCGCATGCCCTGCTTCATGGCGACGATATGCACGAAAAGATAAACCGTCCCCAGATACAGGATCGCGGGGAAGATCGAGACCAGCACGATCTCGATATACGGCACGCGGGTATATTCCGAGATCAGGAAAGCGCCTGCGCCCATCAGCGGCGGCGTGATCTGCCCGCCGGTCGAGGCCGCCGCCTCGATCCCGCCGGCCTGTTTGGGCTTGTAGCCCAGCCGCTTCATCAGTGGGATGGTGAAGGCCCCTGTCGTGACCACATTGGCGATGGCCGACCCAGAAATGGACCCCATGCCCGCGCTAGCAATCACCGCCGCTTTCGCTGGCCCGCCCGGTTTGCGCCCCGTCGCTGCAAAGGCCAGATCGATGAAGAACTTGCCCGCACCAGTCTTTTCCAGAAACGCCCCGAACAGGACGAACATGAACACGAATGTCGCGGCCACACCCAGCGGCAGGCCGAAAATCCCTTCCTGCCCCAGATAAAGCTGCCCCACCAGCCGGTCGGTATTGGCTCCGCGATGCGACAGCACGCCCGGCATCCATTCGCCGAGTCCCGGCAGCGCGCCGCGTGATCCGGCCAGCGCATAGAGGATCGCAATCGCGCCGATGATGGTCATGCCCAGACCCACAGCGCGGCGGCTGGCCTCCAGGACCGCAATCGTGCAGATGATGCCCACGATGATGTCGGTCTGGCTCCACCAGCCCGCGCGGGCGATGATCGCGTCGAGGTTCCAGATGATGTAGAAGCCGCTGAAGAAGCCTGCGACGATCAGCACGCTGTCGATCAGCCAGCCGAACAGGCCGCGCGCGCGGGTCTGGCCAAATACCGGGAAGATCAGAAAGGCCAGCACCAGCACGAAGGCCAGATGCGCCGGGCGCTGGTAAAACAGGCCTAGCGGGCGGATGCCTGCGGTGTAAAGCTGGAACAGCGACAGGCTGACCGCGACCGCCGTGATCAGCCAAAGCACCGGGCGCGGCTGGAAGCGGTCGGCCGAGCGCAGGTTGGAGGGGATCACGCCACCCTCGATCTGATCGGTGGGCGCGGGGCTATCAGATGTCGGGCGCATGGGTGTGACCTTATGGAACAAGACGCAGCGTCGCGGCCTGACCGCTGGCCTGCTGCGAAAGATTAAGGGCGTGCGGGCCAAGGGTCAGTGTGTGACCCACTGCGACAGAGCCAATGCGGATTGGAAGCGCATTGCCCGCAATCGGCTCGGCAATGTCCTCGATCCAGTAGCCGCCACCGGGGGCGGCGGTCAGGCGGCCACGGCCCGCGACCTCTCCCAGACCAGCCGCGAAATCATGCAGATAGCTGCGCGAGAGCAGCAACTGCCCTGCTGCCTGCGTGAAGCAATCCGCGACCTCGCCGCCGGTGACGGAATGGGCCCATGTCAGGCAGGCTTCGCGCCCGTCCGGCAGGGGCCATTCGGCCAGCACGTCGCCCGAGGCAAGCTCAACCCGCAACACCGGATCGGCCATGACCGGCGCAGCAAGACAAAGGGCGGCCGAGACCAGCCGCCCTAAGCCCATCATGGACGCTGATGGTCCTGCACGCTCGCGCCGACTTCTTCCAGATAACGCAGCGCGCCGGGGTGGAAGGGGATCGGGGTCGAGTCGGTGGTGAACTCTACGGTCGTGTCATTCGCCGCCGGGTGAATGGCGATCAGCTCGTCCACATTCTCGAACATGGCCCTGGTGATGTTATAGGCCAGATCATCATCCATATCCGCGTTCACGATCAGCACATTCGGCGTCGAGATGGTCAGAACGCCCTCTTCCATCCCGTCATAGGTACCTGCGCGCAGCGTGTAGGGCGCGAAGGTCGGCTCGGCCTCGATCGCGGCGGCGATCTGCTCTTCGGTCAGCGCAATGATGCGGATCGAGCGTGTGGTCGCAAGGTTCATGATCGAGCTGGTGGGTGGGCCGACGCTCCAGAACCCGGCCACGATATCGCCATCGCGCAGCGCATCGGCGGTTTCATTGAAATTCAACCGCTCAGGCGTGAAATCGTCATAGGTGATGCCGTTGGCGGCCAGCAAGGTCTGGGCGCTGACCTCGGTGCCCGATCCCGGTGCGCCGACCGAGACACGCTGCCCGCGCAGATCGTCAATGCTGGTGATGCCGCTATCCGCCAGCGTCACGATCTGCACGGCATTGGGATAGATCGAGGCGAGAGCGCGCAACTCATCGACCTGCCGCCCCTCGAACGCGCCCTCGCCGTGGAAGGCCTGATAGACCGTATCAGCCAGCGCCAGCGCCAGATCACTGTCCCCGCGCGAGATCAGCGCGACGTTTTCCACCGATGCGCCGGTGACTTCCGCACTGGCGGTCGCACCATCAACATGGGTGTTGATGACTTCGGCCAGACCGCCGCCATAGGGGAAATAGACGCCGCCAGTGCCGCCTGTGGCGATGGAGAGCTGTTGCGCATGGGCGGGGGCCGCCAATAGCAAAGCTGCGACGCCGAGCGCCGTGAAACGGTTTTTCATGGTAATCCTCCCAAGGATTTTCGTTTTTCTTGTCGGATCGCAAACGATCTTGGGAAAGACTAGCGGCGCATTTCCGATGGCGCAACCGGTGTCAGCACCTTATGTGCCAAAGATCACCGGATAGAGCGACAGCACGAGGAGCGCCGCCATCGTGTAATTGAAGGCGCGCAGCAGATCCGGGCGCTGGAGCAGGCGGCGCAAGCCGACACCGGCCAAAGCCCAGACCGACACGGACGGAAAGTTCACCAGCACGAACACCCCCGCGACCCAGGCCACGGCCAGCCATTCCTGACCGGGCGCGTAAAGCGTGACCGCGCCCAGCGACATGATCCAGGCCTTGGGGTTGACCCATTGAAAGGCAGCGGCCTGAAAGAAGGTCAGCGGTTTGCCCTTTGTCGTGCTGCCATCGGGCGGTGCGGCATGCGCGATCTTCCATGCCAACCATAGCATGTAGACGATGGAAATGACGGTCAGAACGGTGCGTGCAGGCGGATAGCTGATGAACACACCCACCAGCCCGACCCCAACGACAAAGACCATGAAGGCATGGCCCAGCGCGATTCCCATCATGTGAGGGAGCGTCCTGCGGAACCCGAAATTCACACCGGAAGCCAGCAGCATGATATTGTTCGGCCCCGGCGTGACAGAAGTCACGAAGGCATAGGCTGTCAGTGCAAGGAGCAGATCAACACTCATGGATACCCTCGTTCGTTGAGAGGTCACAATATGAGGTCATACGCAGAGATTTGTTGCAAATAATGTTCTTCTGGCTTTATCTGTGCAATTCATGAGCGACCTTGATCAGATCTCCGAGCATATATTGCGTGTTCTGTCACGAGATGGGCGTATCTCGAATATCGACCTGGCAGAGAAGGTCGGCCTGTCTCCCTCGGCCTGTCTGCGTCGTGTGCAAGAGCTTGAGCGGCGCAAGATCATCTCGGGTTATCGCGCGGTGATCGATCGCGCACAGACGGGGATCGGTTTTATTGCTTATGTCACTGTTGGCCTATCGCGTCATACCAAGGCCGCGCAAATAGAATTCGAACGGTTGATGCAGGCCGCGCCGCAAGTGCGCGAGTGCCACAACATCACTGGAACAGTGGAGTATCTGCTTCGCATCGAGGCACGGGATCTGGCGGCCTACAAGCAGTTTCACACGGACTACATGGGCGCGTTCCCTCATCTGGAGCGATTGACGACTATGGTGGTGATGGACTCGCCCAAGGACGAGCGGGCCTGAGCGCAGATTCCGCGTGCATTCGCGAGCAAATTCGCTATGCTGCGCTGCAGCAAAAGGGGCGAGATATGAGCAAAGGCAAGGTCATCACCATCGCGCAGCAAAAGGGTGGGTCCGGCAAGACCACCCTTGCGGTCAATCTGGGCGTGATGCTGGCGCGCAAGGGCGCAACGGTCGCGTTTCTGGATACAGATCCGCAAGGCTCGCTCGGGCGCTGGTTCATGACCCGCCATGAAGCCGGGCGCACGGAAGGGATGGAGTTCTCGACCGCCTCGGCCTGGGGCGTGGGCTATGAGGTCGGCAAACTGCGCGACATGGCCGATTTCGTGATTATCGACACACCGCCAAAGGCCGATAGCGACCTGCGCCCGGCCCTGCGCGCCGCTGATCTGGTGGTCGTGCCCGTGGCCACAAGCCATGTCGATCTCTGGGCGACGGATGGCGTGCTTGATCTTGCCCGTCGGGAAGGGCGAGAAGTGCTGGTCGTGCTGAACCGCGCACGACCCGGCACGCGGCTTGGCGCTGAAATCGCCGAGGCCGCGCAACAGCTTGAAGCCCATCTGGCCGAAACCCAGATCGCCAATCGCGTGGCCTATGCTGAAACACTAGGGCAAGGTTTTGGCGGGATTGAGGGCGCGCGCAGTCCCGCGATCCGTGCAGAGCTCGAAACACTTTTGGCCGAAGTCGAGACACAACTCGCACAAGCCGAATAAGTAAGCGCCATATGGACGCCGCAGGATGTGTGCGCTATCAGCGCAGCCAAATCCCATGCCTGAAAGGTGCCCTCATGTCCGGCCACGGCCCAGCCACCCCCATGACTTCGCATAGATCCGGCCCGCTGACTGGGGTGGCCGAGGTGCCCGGCGACAAGTCGATCTCGCATCGCGCGCTGATCCTTGGGGCATTGTCGGTGGGCGAGACCCGGATCACCGGACTGCTGGAAGGGCAGGATGTGCTGGACACCGCGAAAGCCATGCGCGCTTTTGGGGCAACCGTCACGCAGCATGGCCCCGGCGCATGGTCCGTGCAGGGTGTCGGCGTGGGTGGCTTTGCCGAGCCTTCCAATGTGATCGATTGCGGCAATTCCGGAACCGGCGTGCGGCTGATAATGGGGGCGATGGCGACCACGGATATCGCCGCGACCTTTACCGGCGATGCCAGTCTGAACAAGCGCCCGATGGGGCGCGTGACGGACCCGCTCGCACTGTTCGGGGCGCGCGCCTACGGGCGGCGCTGGGGGCGACTGCCGCTGACAGTGATCGGCGCGGCAGAGCCGGTGCCGGTCGAATACCGCCTGCCGATGCCCTCGGCGCAAGTGAAATCGGCGGTACTGCTGGCCGGGCTGAATGCGCCAGGGCAGACTGTCGTGATCGAGGATGAGCCAACCCGCGACCATACCGAACGGATGCTGCGCGGGTTTGGCGCGGAAATCACGGTCGAGGATACACCCGAGGGGCGGATCATCACGCTCACGGGCCAGCCGGAACTGCGCGGTCAGAACGTGTCTGTGCCGCGCGATCCCTCTTCGGCGGCCTTTCCGGTCTGCGCGGCGCTTCTGGTGCCGGGCTCCGAAGTTTTCGTGCCCGGGGTCAGCCAAAATCCGACGCGCAACGGGATATTCCTGACGCTGCAAGAGATGGGCGCGGATCTCGTGCTGGAAAACCCGCGCGAGGAAGGCGGCGAGCCTGTGGCTGATCTGCGCGTGCGCTTCTCGGCGCTCAAGGGCATCGACGTGCCACCAGAGCGCGCAGCCAGCATGATCGACGAGTATCCGATCCTGTCGGCACTGGCCGCAACAGCTTTGGGCAAGACCGTCATGCGCGGGGTCAAGGAATTGCGGGTGAAGGAATCCGACCGGATCGACGCGATGGCGCGGGGTCTGGAAGCCTGCGGTGTGCGGGTCGAGGAAACCGAGGACACATTCACCGTGCATGGCATGGCAGAGGTGCCGGGCGGGGCTGTGGTGCGCAGCCATCTCGATCACCGGATCGCGATGAGCTTTCTGTGCTTGGGCATGGCGTCCGTTCGACCGATCACAGTGGATGATGCGACACCGATCGCGACCTCGTTTCCGGTTTTCGAGTCATTGATGAGCGGTCTTGGTGCTCGCTTGACGCAAGCTGATTGACGTAAGGTGCGTGCTGCAGCACGCACCTTACTTGTCGGTCCGAACGCCTTCTTGCACAAGCAGGTCCGGCCTGCGCGCCTCGGTCAGCGCTTCTGCCTGCTCGCGCCGCCAGCGCGCAATTTCGGCATGATTGCCAGACAACAACACTGGCGGGATTTCCCGCCCCTGCCATTCTGCGGGCCTTGTGTATTGCGGATGCTCCAGAAGTCCGGCGGAAAAGCTCTCTTCCTCGATCGACTCTGAATTGCCCAGCACTTCGGGCAAAAGCCGCACCGTCGCGTCGATCATTGCCTGCGCGGCCAGCTCGCCGCCGGTCAGGACAAAATCGCCCAGACTGACTTCCTCGATCCCGTAATGGTCGATCACGCGCTGGTCGATCCCTTCGAACCGCCCACAGATCATCGTGATCCCGCGCGCCTGAGACCAGTTCCGCGCCCTGGCTTGCGTGAAGGGCTGCCCGCGCGGGCTGAGGCAGACCAGCGGCCATGCGCTCCGGTCTTCCGGCGTGCCGCGCATGGCCATCTCGACCGCGCGCCCCAGCACATCGGCGCGCAGCACCATCCCCGCGCCGCCGCCCGCAGGCGTGTCGTCGACATTGCGATGCTTGCCAATGCCGAAGGGCCGCAGGTCGATGGCCTCCAGCCCCCAAAGCCCGTCTTTCAGCGCCTTGCCGGTCAGCGACAATCCAAGAACACCCGGAAATGCTTCCGGGAAAAGCGTGATGATCCGCGCCTGCCAGGCCTGCACGGGTGTGCCACGCTTTTCCAGCGAGCGCGGCACCAGCGAGGGCGAGATCGCCAGCCGCCCCTTCGCGCGCCGCTCAGTCATTCGATCAGCCCTTCGGGCGGGTCCGCAACAATCCGCCCCGCGGCCAGATCGACGGTCGGCACAATCGCTTGCGTGAAAGGCAAGAGGATCGCCCCGGATTTTCCAGGGGCCACCAATTCCAGCAGATCGGATGCGCCATGGTTGAGAACTGCCTTGACGCGGCCCAGCGACTTGCCGCCCGTGTCAAACACTTCGAGCCCGATCAGATCGGCGTGATAAAATTCGTCGTCGGGCAGGCCGGGCAACTGATCCCGCTCGGCAAAGAGGCGCACGCCGCGAAGCGCATCCGCCTGTTCCTTGCTCGAAACCCCGCTCAGGCGCGCGGCAAAGCCCTGCGCGACTTGTGCGCCGAGTGTCAGGGTAAACTGCCGTCCATCTTCGGACCAGAGCGGCCCGTACTCGGCAATGGCTTGCGGCACGGCGCAGAAGCTCTTCAGCCGCACCTCACCGCGCACGCCATAAGCGCCTGCGATTGCTCCGACACAGATGCGCGATCCTGTCATGCGGCTTTCATCTTGCCTGAAATACTCTCGGGGGGTGAATTGGCCCGCAGCGGGCCAAAAGGGGGGCAGACAGCCCCCCTCTGTGACACTCGGATTACTCCGCGGCGGCTTCGGCTTTTGCAGCTTTTTCGGCAGCGCGTTCCTTGGCTTTCTTGCCCGGCTCGGCTTTCTTCAGGTTGGCGCGGGTCGCCTTTGCGCGGACGCCGGCAGCCTCAAGGAAGCGCGCAACACGATCGGTCGGCTGAGCGCCCTGATCCAGCCAGTGCTGAACGCGCTCCATATCCATCTTGATGCGGTCTTCGCTGTCCTTGGCCAGAAGCGGGTTATAGGTGCCGACTTTTTCAAGAAAGCGGCCATCGCGGGCCATGCGCGAATCGGCGATGACGATCGCGTAATGCGGGCGCTTTTTTGCCCCACCACGGGCCAGACGGATTTTAACAGCCATGTCAGTTTCTCCTTTGGATGGCGTTGGCGCGGCATGTCCTGTCGCGCGGATTTTCAGCGTTGCAGATTCTCGTGGTGACGGATCACTTCCGAGATGATGAAATTAAGGAATTTCTTGGCAAATTCCGGGTCCAGATCGGCCTCTTTGGCCAACCATTCCAGCCGCTCTATCTGACGCTCTTCGCGCGCAGGGTCGGACGGGGGAAGTTGATGCTCGGCCTTCAGGCGGCCCACAGCCTGGGTATGCTTGAAGCGCTCACCCAGCGTGTAGACAAGGATCGCGTCCAGCCGGTCGATGCTGTCGCGGTGACCGGCAAGCAATTCGGCCGCACGCTGCGAAGGGTCAGCCAGACTTGTCATTTCTTGCGCCCCAGTCCAAGCCCAGACAGCCCGCCCGGCAAGCGCATGCCACCAAGGCCGCCCATACCCGGCGCACCGATACCGGGCATTTTCATGCCTTCTTCCATGCCGCGCCCCAGATCGGCAAGTTGATCAGGCGACATGTTCGACGGGTCAGGCATGCCCTTGCCCTTGCCCATCAACCCAGCCATCGCCTGTTTGAGCATGCCCTTCTTGCCCATGACCTTCATCATATCGGCCATCTGGCGGTGCTGCTTCAAGAGCTTGTTCAGGTCCGACACATCCAGCCCTGCACCCGCTGCGATGCGCTTCTTGCGGCTGGCCTGAAGGATCGCGGGATTGGCGCGTTCCTTCTTGGTCATCGAATTGATCAAAGCGATCTGGCGCTTGAGCATGCTGTCATCGAACCCGGCCGCTTCGGCTTGCTTCGACATCTTCGCCATGCCCGGCATCATGCCCATGAGCGATTGCATGCCACCCATTTTCATCATATGCTCAAGCTGCATCTTCAGGTCGTTCATGTTGAACATACCCTTCTGGAAGCGCTTCATCATGCGTTCGGCCTGTTCGACCTCCAGCACTTCCTGCGCTTTCTCCACAAGGGCCAC
Source organism: Natronohydrobacter sp. (assembly GCA_020832555.1). Classification (GTDB taxonomy): domain Bacteria; phylum Pseudomonadota; class Alphaproteobacteria; order Rhodobacterales; family Rhodobacteraceae; genus Roseinatronobacter. The sequence continues at coordinate 28,742 of JAFIEM010000040.1, forward strand.
GATATCGCCCATGCCCAGAATGCGGCCTGCAACGCGCTTGGGGTCAAAGACCTCCAGCGCATCGGTCTTTTCGCCCAGACCCACGAAGCGAATGGGCTTGCCAGTCACGGCGCGCATGGAAAGTGCCGCACCGCCGCGCCCGTCGCCATCCATCCGTGTCAGCACCACGCCAGTGATACCGACCTTGCCCTCGAACTCGGTGGCGACATTGACGGCATCCTGCCCGGTCAGGCCATCGACCACCAACAGGGTTTCGCGCGGGCTGACGGCATCGCGGACGGCCTGCACCTCATCCATCAGCACTTCGTCGATGTGCAGACGACCAGCGGTGTCGAGCAAGTAGACATCATAGCCGCCAAGTGTCGCCTGCTGTTTGGCCCGCTTGGCGATCTCGACCGCGTTCTGGCCCTTGACGATGGGCACGGTATCGACGCCGATCTGCCCCCCGAGGATAGCGAGTTGCTCCATCGCCGCTGGACGATTGGTATCAAGCGACGCCATCAGCACCCGCTTGCCTTCACGCTCAGACAGGCGGCGGGCCAGCTTGGCCGTGGTCGTGGTCTTGCCCGAACCCTGCAAACCGACCATCAGCACCGGCGCGGGCGGATTATCGATTTTCAGGCGGCCTGCATCCTCATCGCCCTCCAGCATGGCGATCAACTCGTCATGCACGATCTTGACGACCTGCTGGCCGGGGGTGA
>JAFIEM010000041.1 GCA_020832555.1 Natronohydrobacter sp.
CGCTGGTGCGCGATGTGGATGTGTTTCTGTTCGATGAACCGCTCTCGAACCTTGACGCGAAGCTTCGCGCCGATCTGCGGGTCGAGATCAAGCGCCTGCACCAGACACTGAAGAACACCATGATCTATGTGACCCATGATCAGGTCGAAGCGATGACGCTTGCTGACCGGATCGCGATCATGAAGGGCGGGCAGATCATGCAGTTGGCGCCGCCGTCGGAAATCTATAACCGGCCTGTGAACAAATATGTCGCGGGCTTCATCGGCTCGCCTGCGATGAATTTCATGGAAGGCCAGCTTGATGGAACCGCGCAGCGTTTCGACACAGGGCGTGGGCTGGACTTCTCCGTGCAGGGCTATGAGTTTGCCAGCGCCCCCACATCCGGCCCGGTCTGGCTTGGGTTGCGGCCCGAGCATATCCAATCGGGCCGCTGGGCCGAAGGCCAGCCCGTGCAACTGGAGGCCCTCGTCGATATGGTCGAGCCGATGGGGTCCGATACGCAGGTCTGGGCCAAGGTGAACGGGCAGGATTTGCGCTTCCGCATGGATGGGCAGGAAGCGGTGGCGATTGGTGATCGTATGCCCATCGGGTTCGACCCGGCGCGGCTGTCGCTTTTTGACAAGACAACAGAAAAACGGCTCTGACAGAGCCACAACCAAACTCGAAAGGGTCGCAGGATGGATGTTTCATTCCAGCTTTATTCCGCACGCAACTTCACCCCGTGGGAGGGCGTGCTCGATCTTCTCGCCGCAAATGGCTACACACAGGTCGAGGGCTTCGGCGGCGTCTATCAGGACGCGCCTGCCTTTCGCGCGGCACTTGATGCGCGCGGCCTGTCTATGCCGTCGGGGCATTTCTTCCCGCTGGCCAGTTTCGAGGAGGATTTCGACAAGACCATCGCGGCAGCCAAAGCTTTGGGCATGACGCAGCTTTACTGCCCTGCCCCTGATGATGCCTATCGCGAAGGCGCGGATGCGGGCGCTTGGCGCGATCTGGCTGCGCGGCTGGAGGTGGCCGCCAAGCGCGTGCAGGATGCCGGGTTGCGTTTTGGCTGGCACAACCATCATTGGGAGTTCATGGCATTGCCAACGGGCGAAACCCCGATGACGCTGCTGCTGGAAGGTGCGCCATCGATGGAATGGGAAGCCGATATCGCCTGGATCGTGCGCGGTGGGGCCGACCCGCTGACATGGATCGCGGATCATGCCGCGCGCATCACGGCGGCGCATGTGAAAGACATCGCTCCCGAAGGTGAATGCGCCGACGAGGATGGCTGGGCCGATGTGGGCGAAGGTGTGATGGACTGGCCTGCGATCACAGCCGCGCTGCGCGGCGCGGGCGTCAACCTGTTCGTGATGGAACATGACAATCCGAATGATCTGGAGCGTTTCGCGCGCCGGTCGATCACCAATTTCCGCACGTTCTGAGAGGGCGACATGAGCAAGACACTTGGAGTTGGCATCCTTGGCTGCGGCAATATCTCGGCGGCTTACATGCGCCTTGCGCCGCTGTTTCGCGGCATCGAGATACGCGCCTGTGCGGATCTGAATCTCGACGCTGCGAAAGCGCGTGCGGCAGAGTTCGGGTTGCGCGCGGAAACGGTCGATGGGCTGTTGGCCGCTGACGATATCGACATCATCGTGAACCTGACCGTGCCTGCCGCGCATTTCGCAGTCTCGATGCAATGCCTTGAGGCAGGCAAGCATGTCTATTCGGAAAAGCCCTTCGTGCTGTCGCTGGAGGAGGGGCAAGCACTGGCCGAAAAAGCCGCTGAAAAGGGTCTGCGCGTGGGGTCCGCGCCCGACACATTCATGGGCGGGGCGCATCAGCTTGCACGGCACCTGATCGACGAGGGACGTCTGGGCAAGATCAGCTCCGGCACCTGCTTTGTGCAAAGCCCCGGCATGGAAATGTGGCACCCGAACCCCGATTTCTTCTTTCAGCCGGGCGGCGGGCCGATCCTTGACCTTGGACCCTACTATATCTCGAACCTTGTGCAGCTACTGGGGCCGGTCGCGCGCGTGACTGCCATGAGCATGAGCGCGCAAGCCGAGCGCACCATCACGTCGCAACCGCGCTATGGCGAGAAAATCCCGGTCGGCACGCCCACGACCATCCATGCGATCCTGCAATTCCAGTCGGGCGCGCAAGTGACCTATTGCGCAAGCTGGGATGTCTGGCAGCATGGCCATGCCCCGATGGAGCTTTATGGCGCGACAGGTACGCTGCATGTGCCGGACCCGAATTTCTTCGGCGGCGAAGTGCGCATGACGCAAAAGGCTGCGTTTACGTCCGCGGGTGTGGCATGGGATCACCCGTTCAGCCGCGCCAATGACGGGGTGAATGCCAATTACCGCGCCGCCGGGCTGGCCGATATGGCGCTGGCGATCACCGAGGGGCGCGCGCATCGCTGCAGCCTGGAATTCGCGCTGCACGTGGTTGATGTGATGACTTCGATCCTGCGCGCGGGCGATACCGGGCAGGTGCTGGATATTGCGACGAAATGCGACCGCCCCGCAGCCCTGTCGCCAGAGGCGGCCCAAGGATTGCTGGCATGAGCGATTACCGCGCGGCAGATGATCGTTATGAACGGATGGAGTATCGCCGCTGCGGGGCCTCTGGACTGCTGCTGCCTGCGATCTCGTTGGGACTGTGGCACAATTTCGGCGATGACACCCCGCACGAACTGAAGCGCAACATCTGCCGCACGGCCTTTGACCACGGCATCACGCATTTCGACCTGGCCAACAATTACGGCCCGGAACCCGGCGCGGCGGAAGCCGCTTTCGGGGAAATCATGCGCACCGATTTCACGGCACATCGCGATGAACTGGTGATCTCGACCAAGGCGGGCTATCGCATGTGGCCCGGCCCTTACGGTGAATGGGGCAGCCGCAAGTATCTGGTCTCGTCCTGCGATGCCTCGCTCAAACGGATGGGGCTTGATTATGTCGATATCTTCTATTCGCATCGGTTTGACCCTGACACGCCGCTGGAAGAAACCATGTCAGCGCTCGATTTCATCGTGCGTTCGGGGCGCGCGCATTATGTGGGCATTTCCAGCTACAACGCCCGGCGCTCGCGGCAGGCGGCAGCGATCTTGCGCGAGCTTGGCACGCCCTGCATCATCCACCAGCCCAGCTACAACATCCTGAACCGCTGGATCGAACATGACGGGCTAAAGGACACGCTGCAGGAACTTGGCATCGGGTCCATCGCCTTCACGCCGCTGGCGCAGGGGATGCTGTCCACGAAATATCTGAACGGCATTCCCGAAGGCAGCCGCGCGACGCAGGGAAAATCACTGGCGCGCGAAATGATCACCCCGCAAGCGATCGAGAGCATCCGCGCGCTCAATGACATCGCTGCCGCGCGCGGTCAGACGCTGGCGCAGATGGCGATTGCCTGGGTGCTGCGCAATGGCGGGATCACGACGGCGCTGATTGGCGCATCGCGTCCCGAACAAGTCATCGATTGCGCAGGTGCCATCGACAATCTGGACTTCACCGAGGAAGAACTGGCCGCCATCGACCGCTGCGCATCCGAGGAGGATATCAACCTCTGGGCGCAATCCTCGCAGGAAGGCAAGCCCTCATGATCCGCAATCCGATCCTGCCGGGTTTCAACCCCGACCCGTCAATCTGCCGGGTGGGTGATGACTATTTCATCGCCACTTCGACCTTCGAGTGGTTTCCCGGCGTGCAGATCCACCGCTCGCATGATCTTGTGAACTGGGATCTGGTCTGCCGTCCGCTGACCCGTGCCAGCCAGCTGGACATGCGCGGCAACCCGGACAGTTGCGGTGTCTGGGCACCCTGCCTGTCTTATGCCGACGGGCAGTTCTGGCTGGTCTATACGGATGTCAAACGCCTCGATGGCAATTTCAAGGACGCGCATAACTACATCGTCACCGCGCCCACCATCGAGGGGCCTTGGACTGATCCCATCTATGTCAATTCCTCGGGGTTTGATCCGTCGCTGTTCCATGATGACGATGGCCGGAAATGGTTTCTCAACATGCAATGGAACCATCGCGGGCGCTCTTTGGGTGGACAGCCGAAAAGCCCCGCCTTTGACGGGATTTTGCTGCAGGAATGGCACCCCGAGCGCGGTTTGATCGGCCCGGTGCGCAATATCTTCGCCGGATCACCGCTTGGGCTGGTCGAAGGGCCGCATCTGTTCAAGCGCAACGGCTGGTATTACTTGACCACCGCCGAGGGGGGCACCGGCTACGGTCATGCCGTCACCATGGCGCGGTCGCGTCAGATCGCGGGGCCGTATGAGATGCATCCCCAGACGCATCTGATCACCTCGAAGGATCATCCCGACGCTCCCTTGCAGCGCGCAGGGCATGGTCAGATCGTCGAGACGCCCACGGGCGAGGTCTATCACACGCATCTGTGTTCCCGCCCGCTTCCGGGTCGGTTCTCGCCGCTTGGGCGCGAAACCGCGATCCAGAAATGTGTCTGGGGCGATGATGACTGGCTTTATCTGGAACATGGCGGCTCCGTGCCCGCGCTGGATGTGCCTGCGCCAGTGCCTGCTTCGCTGCGCCCTATGGGGCCAGTGCACAGGGTTTTCGACGGGCCTGATCTGCCGCCCGAATTCCAATGGTTGCGCACACCCTGTCCTGAACGCCTGTTCACCCTTGGTCAGGATGGGCTGACCCTGCATGGGCGGGAAAGTGTCGGTAGCTGGTTCGAACAGGCTCTGGTGGCGCGCAGACAGGAACACTTGCAGTATCGTGCCGAGACAGAGTTGACAGATTTCCAGCCCGAAACCTACCAACACGCGGCCGGGCTCGCTACCTACTACAACCGTCACAAGTTCCATTTTGCAGCCGTTACATGGGACGAAGGTCTCGGTCGATGCCTGACAATCCTGTCTTGCCCCGGCGACTGGCCAAATGGGGCATTGCACTGGCCTTGTGAATCGGTTGCCCTTTCCCCAGGCCCGGTCTGGCTGGCTGTCAAGGTCAGTCGCTCGGTGCAGCAGTTCTTCTGGCATCAGGGCGGCGACTGGCAGTCGCTTGGCCCGGCACTGGATGCCGCAGTCATCTCGGACGAAGGTGGGCGCGGGGAGCACGGCTCGTTCACCGGTGCCTTTGTAGGGATGCTGGCCTTTGACATTACCGGGCAGGGGCGAAACGCACGGTTTCGCAGTTTTGACTATCTGCCCAAAGCCGACCGGGTCTGAAACGGCCCGACCAGAAAAAAGGAATAAGATATCATGCCCGCAATGATCAAAGGCCCCGCGCTGTTTCTGGCACAGTTCGCCGGTGATGCCGCTCCGTTCAATTCGCTGCCGAGCATCACGAAATGGGCGGCGTCACTTGGCTACAAGGGGGTGCAGATTCCCACTTTCGATGGCCGGCTCTTCGACCTTGATCGGGCTGCCGAAAGCAAGGATTACTGCGACGAGGTTGCAGGCATCTGCGCCGAAGCAGGGGTCGAAATTACAGAGCTTTCGACCCACTTGCAGGGCCAGCTTGTGGCTGTGAACCCGGCCTATGATCGCGCTTTCGATGCCTTCGCGCCGAAAACGCTGCATGGCAAGCCCGCAGCACGTCAGGAATGGGCGGTGGATCAGGTGAAGAAAGCCGCCATTGCCAGCCGTCATCTGGGGCTGACGGCCTCGGTCGGGTTCACGGGGTCACTGGCCTTTCCTTACCTCTATCCTTGGCCACAGCGTCCTGCAGGACTGATCGAAGAAGCTTTCGCAGAGCTTGCGCGCCGCTGGAAACCCATCCTGGATGTCTATGACGAAAACGGTGTCGATCTGGGCTATGAAATCCATCCCGGCGAAGATGTCTTTGACGGCGCGACCTGGGAGATGTTCCTTGATGCATTGAATGAACACCCCCGCGCGCAGATCAACTATGATCCGTCGCATTTTCTGTTGCAGCAGATGGATTATCTGGCCTTCATCGACCTCTATCACGACCGCATCTGCGCATTCCATGTCAAGGATGCCGAATTCAATCCCGACGGGCGACAGGGGGTCTATTCCGGCTATCAGCCATGGCTGAACCGCGCAGGACGGTTCCGCAGTCTTGGCGACGGGCAGGTGGATTTCGGGGCGATTTTCTCGAAGCTCGCACAATATGATTATGACAGCTGGGCGGTGCTGGAATGGGAATGCTGCCTCAAATCGCCGGAACAAGGCGCGGCAGAGGGTGCGCCCTTCATTGCAAGCCATATCATTGAAGTCACGGACAAGGCTTTTGACGATTTCGCGGGAGGAGAGGTCGATATGGGCCAGATCCGCGCCATGCTGGGGATGGAGCAATGAGCACGACACTGAAACTTGGAATGGTCGGCGGTGGCGAAGGCGCGTTTATCGGCGCGGTTCACCGGATTGCAGCGCGGATTGATGGGCAATGGGAACTGGTTGCGGGTGCCCTATCTTCTGACCCGGAACGCGCGCGTTCTTCGGCGGCTGCCCTTGGCATTGAGCGCAGCTATGACAGCTTCGCGCAGATGGCCGAGGCCGAGGCCTCGCGCGACGACGGGATTGACGCCGTGGCTATCGTCACGCCCAATCATATGCATGTTCCGGTCGCCCGCGCGTTTCTGGAGGCGGGGATCCATGTGATCTGCGACAAGCCGCTGGCCTCAAAGCTCGAAGATGCGCTTGCATTGGAGGAGGTGTCCGCACGTTCGGGCAAGCTGTTCATCCTGACGCATAACTATTCTGGCTACCCGCTGATCCGGCAGGCGCGGGAAATGGTGGCGCGCGGCGATCTGGGGCGCTTGCGGCTGGTCCATGTCGAATATGTGCAGGACTGGCTGACAGAGGCGGCCACCGGCAAACAGGCCGAATGGCGCACGGACCCGGCGCGCTCGGGCGCGGGGGGCGCGATTGGCGATATCGGCACCCATGGCTGGCAACTGGCCGAGTTTGTGACCGGCCAGACGCCCTCGGCGCTCGCTGCCGATCTGACCAGCTTTGTCGAGGGGCGTGCGGTCGATGACAATGCCCATGTCATGCTGCGCTACGCGAGCGGGGCGAAGGGCATGCTCTGGGCCTCGCAAGTGGCGGTGGGCAATGAAAATGCGCTGCGGCTGCGGGTGATCGGGGATAAGGGGGCAATTGACTGGGAACAGGAAAACCCCAATCAGATGACCTTCACCCGTTTTGGCGAGCCCAAGCAGATCCTGACGCGCGGCGGGGCCGGAGCCAGCGAGGCAGGGCTGGCCACGATCCGCACACCCGGCGGGCACCCGGAAGGGTATTTAGAGGGGTTTGCGACGCTTTACAGCGAAGCCGCAGATGCGATCCGGGCCAAGGACGGCATGGGCGTTCTGCCGGGGATGAAAGATGGACTGTCGGGCATGCGGTTCATTGATGCCTGTCTGCGATCCTCCAAAGATGGCGGCAAATGGACCGATCTTGGCGGGTAACGTCCGGGCAGACCTGCCCTGAGATTGGATGAAACACCCTTTTGCGGTCGGAGCATGTCAGAATGCTCCGACCGCTTTGCACTAATCCAAACCGCGAGCTGCCAGCCAGTCCCGCATCATCGCAATTTCAGATTCTTGCGCGGCGATGACTTCTTCCGCCAAGGCGCGGATTTCAGGGTCGCTGCCAAATTCAAGCACGACATTTGCCATGTCGATTGCACCCTGATGGTGCGGGATCATGCCGCGCACGAAATCGACATCGGCATCGCCTGTGAACGCGATATCCATATCGCGGTGCATTCGCTCATTGGCCGCCATATAGGCAGCGATAACGGGATCAGCGCTGTGCGTGCCATGGTCTGCATGCGCGCTATGGTCCATATGTCCGTGGTCGCCATGCCCCATCTGTGACTGGGCATAGGCCAGACCACCCGCTGCGACGCCAGCACCAAGCAGAAATGCAAGAGATAGTTTCTTCATCGGTGATTTCCTCAGGCCAGGGTTGCCGGAAAACCGGCGGCTTCGAGTGCAGGCAAGAAGGCGGTTTGCGGGTGATCGGACTGGATCGTGACACGTCGCGCGGGTGGGTCGGCCTGAATGATGGCTTGCGGGTCAACAGACTGGATCGCACGCGTCACGCCGCGCGCGCAGCCACCGCATTCCATGTTCGCTATGTGAAACTGCATCAGGGTATCCTCTCATGTCACTGATACGCGTCAGATGGGGCTTCCTACGATGGGAAGGTCAAGGGGTCAAAGTGAAATTGTTCCTGGTTTGACTTGCATCTTGACCTTCCTATTGTGGGAAGGATTAGGTGAGATGCAGACAAAAGAGATGCAAAGAGAAACCTATGGATGCCCTTGTCAAACCCCCAAACACGCAAGCTCTGCCGATCAAGGGAATGAGTTGCGCATCCTGCGTCGGTCGCGTCGAGCGCGCGCTTGTGGCTGTGCCGGGGGTGATTTCTGCGCAGGTGAATCTGGCCACGGAACGTGCCGATGTGCAGTCCGACACGCATGTTGACCGCCTTTCGCTGGTCAAGGCGATCGAGAAGGCAGGCTATGAAGTGCCAGAACAGCATTTCGACCTCGTGATTGATGGCATGACCTGCGCCGCTTGCGTAGGCCGTGTCGAGCGAGCGCTTCGCGCGGTGCCCGGCGTGGACCTGGCGGAGGTCAATCTTGCGACCGAACGCGCGCGCGTGACAGGGCATGCGGATCCGGCGCGGTTGGTCGCGGCTGTGAGCGCGGTTGGATTCGATGCCCATGAGCGGCGCAAAGTCGAGAACGACGGCACCGCCCAGCACCGCGATGCAGAAACGGCAAAATTGCGTCGGGATGTCATGCTTGCGGGCGCGCTGACCCTGCCGGTCTTCGTGCTTGAGATGGGCGCGCACATGATCCCGGCGTTGCATCATCTGATCATGGCCACCATTGGAATGCAGGCGAATTGGCTGATACAGTTCACCCTGACCACGATGGTTCTGGCGTTTCCCGGTATCCGTTTCTACGCGCATGGCTTCCCCGCCCTTCTGCGCGGAGCCCCGGACATGAACAGCCTTGTCGCCGTGGGCACGATGGCAGCCTATGGTTATTCGATGGTCGCAACTTTTGCGCCTGCGCTTTTGCCCGCAGGGACTGTGAATGTCTATTTTGAGGCAGCTGCTGTCATCGTCACGCTGATTCTCGTCGGGCGGTATCTCGAAGCCCGCGCCAAGGGACGAACGTCGCAGGCGATCCAGCGATTGATCGGCTTGCAGGCCAAGACCGCGCGGGTGCGGCGCGCTGATGGTCTGGTCGAGCTTGCCATCGCGGATGTCACGCCCGGCGACGTGATCGAATTGCGCCCCGGAGAACGCGTGCCCGTCGATGGCGCTGTCGTTGAGGGAGAGAGCTATATCGACGAGTCGATGATCACAGGTGAGCCTGTGCCGGTTGCCAAAACTATCGGGGCGGAGGTGGTGGGCGGCACCGTGAACCAGACCGGCGCGCTGGTCATTCGCGCCACAGCGGTCGGCGGGGATACCATGCTCGCGCAGATCATTCGCATGGTAGAAGCAGCGCAAGGGTCGAAACTGCCGATACAGGCGATGGTGGACCGCGTGACAATGTGGTTCGTGCCCGCAGTCATGGCAGTTGCGATCCTGACTTTCGGAGTCTGGTTCCTGTTTGGCCCGTCTCCCGCCCTGACCTTCGCACTGGTGAATGCTGTGGCGGTTCTCATTATCGCTTGTCCCTGTGCAATGGGGCTGGCCACGCCGACCTCAATCATGGTGGGCACCGGACGGGGCGCGGAAATGGGGGTTCTGTTTCGCAAGGGCGAAGCCCTGCAGCAGTTGCGCGACACGCGGGTTGTGGCCTTTGACAAGACCGGCACTCTGACCGAGGGCAAGCCTGCCCTGACCGATCTGGAGGTGACAGCAGGTTTCGCGCGCAACGATGTTCTGACGAAAGTCGCGGCGGTCGAAGCGCGTTCTGAACACCCGATTGCGCGGGCTATTGTGGATGCAGCAAAAAGTGAGGGGCTTGCCCTGCCTGCGATGACAGCGTTCGACAGTCTGACCGGGTTCGGTGTTGCAGCAATGGTCGAGAGCCAGCGGGTCGAAATTGGTGCTGACCGCTACATGGCGACGCTTGGGCTTGACGTAGGCCCCTTCGCAGCGACTGCCGAGCGTCTGGCAACAGAGGGCAAATCCCCGCTTTACGCCGCTATTGACGGAGAATTGGCTGCGATTATTGCTGTGGCCGATCCGATAAAGGCAACGACTCCGCAGGCGATCCGCGCATTGCATGATCTTGGCTTGCGCGTCGCCATGGTCACGGGTGACAACCAGCGCACTGCTCAGGCAATCGCTGATCAGTTGGGTATCGATCATGTCGTCGCCGAAGTCTTGCCGGACGGCAAGGTGGATACCGTGCGCGAGTTGCGCGCGCGCTTTGGCAAGCTGGCTTTCGTGGGCGACGGGATCAATGATGCCCCCGCCTTGGCCGAAGCTGATGTCGGCATTGCCATCGGCACCGGCACCGATATCGCGATAGAGGCTGCTGATGTGGTCTTGATGGCGGGCACATTGCAGGCTGTGCCGAATGCGATTGCGCTGTCAAAAGCCACGATCCGGAACATCAAGCAGAACTTGTTCTGGGCCTTTGCCTATAACACGGCGCTCATCCCGGTCGCGGCTGGTGTGCTCTGGCCAGCCTTCGGCTTGTTGCTCTCACCCGTTTTCGCGGCTGGCGCGATGGCGCTGTCGTCGGTTTTCGTTCTGACAAATGCCCTGCGTCTGCGCGGCTGGGCTCCGCCTGTCACATCGGCAAAGGAATTGACATGAATATCGGTGCTGCAGCGAAAGCTTCTGGCGTTTCGGCCAAGATGATCCGCTATTATGAAGAAACCGGCCTGATTCCGCCTGCCGGACGCACAGCCGCAGGCTATCGTGTCTATTCCGATCAGGATGTGCACATGCTGCGCTTCATCCGGCGCGCTCGGGATCTGGGCTTCTCCGTCGAGGGGATTCGCGAGCTTCTTGGCCTCTGGAGGGACCAGTCGCGACAAAGTGCGGATGTGAAGCGGCTGGCCCTCGCCCATGTCGCGGACCTGCGCCGCAAGATTGCAGAGCTTGAGGATATGGCTTCGACGCTAGAGGCACTTGCCAGTGCCTGCCACGGCAATGACAGGCCCGATTGTCCGATCCTGTCGGAACTGGAAACCCCCTGCAAGCCGACAGACAGCACGACGGACCGATCCGGCGCGATCAATCGCTTCAGACGCGGGTGAGACTGGCAAGCACGGGATAACTTGTCGCATTTCGGCAGTTGCATTGAACCTGCCCCGAAATGCCCCTAGCTTCTCCCGAGACATGATCTCAGAGGGCCGACAATGACCAATTCGCTTCTCACCGACTGGCAGACCGAGTTTCAGCTTCCCCCGTTTCAGGATATACGTGATGAGGATTTCGCCCCGGCATTTGACGCGGCTCTGGAGGCTGGGCGTGCGGCCTATGCTGCGATCGCTGATACATCTGAAGCCCCGACATTCGCGAACACCATAGCGGCGATGGAACAGGCCGATGATCTGCTTGACCGCGTGGCGGGTGTCTTCTTCAATCTCGCCAGCAGCGACTCGAACCCGGCGCGCGAAATCTTGCAGCGCGACTTGTCGCCGAAGCTTTCGGCCTATTCCTCTGAAATCGTGAACAACAAGGCCCTCTTTCAGCGGATCGAAGCACTGTGGGAAGCCCGCGATACACTGGATCTGGATGCCGAACAGGCGCGGGTGTTGATGCTGTATCGGCGTATGTTTCTGCGCGCAGGTGCTGCGTTGGACGGCGCAGAGGCTGATCGCCTGACCGAGGTGAAATCACGGCTCGCAACGCTTGGAACACAGTTCACCCAGAACCTTCTCGCGGATGAACGTGACTGGATGATGTCGCTGGAGGATCTGGCGGGCCTGCCGGATTTCGTGGTTTCCAGCGCGAAGGCTGCTGCGAAAGAACGCGGGCGCGACGGGCATGTACTGACACTGAGCCGCTCGTTGATCGTGCCTTTCCTGCAATTCTCTGATCGCCGTGACTTGCGCAAGGTCGCCTATGAGGCATGGGTGGCGCGTGGGGCCAATGGTGGTGCGACGGACAATCGCGCGATTGCCGCCGAGATCCTTGCGCTGCGGGCGGAACGTGCGCAGCTTCTGGGGTTCGAGAATTTCGCGCGCTACAAACTGGAAACCGAGATGGCGCGAACGCCAGAGGCGGTCCGCGAATTGCTGATGCGGGTCTGGGAACCGGCGCGCGCCAAAGCCTTGGCGGATGCGGAGAAGCTGGAAGAGATGCTGCGTGCCGATGGTCAAGACGGGCCGCTGGAAGCCTGGGACTGGCGCTACTATGCTGAAAAGCTGCGCCGCGCCGAGCATGATCTAGATGAAGCCACGCTGAAACCCTACCTTGCACTCGACAACATGATCGAAGCGGCCTTCGACTGCGCAAACCGCCTGTTCGGGCTGGATTTCCGCCCGCTGGATGTGCCGCTCTACCACCCTGATGCCCGCGCATGGGAAGTTACGCGCAACGGGCGGCACATGGCGGTTTTCATCGGCGATTACTTCGCGCGGGCATCGAAACGTTCGGGCGCATGGTGTTCGACCTTGCGCGGCCAGCACAAGCTGGGCGGGGATGTGCGGCCCATTGTCGTCAATATCTGCAATTTCGCCAAGGGTGATCCGGCGCTCTTGTCCTATGACGACGCGCGCACGCTGTTTCACGAATTTGGCCACGCCCTGCATCAGATGCTGTCGGATGTAACGCATGGTTTCATCGCCGGGACATCTGTGGCGCGCGATTTCGTGGAATTGCCAAGCCAGCTTTACGAGCATTGGCTCGAAGTGCCCGAAGTCCTGAACCAGCATGCCCGCCATGTCGAAACGGGCACAGCAATGCCAGAGGCGCTGCTGGAGCGCTTGCTGGGTGCGCAGAATTTCGATCAGGGATTTGCAACCGTCGAATATGTCGCCTCGGCGCTTGTCGATCTGGAATTCCACAACGGCCCTCCACCCGCCGACCCGATGCAGAAACAGGCCGAAGTTTTGGACGCGCTGGGCATGCCACGCGCGATCCGGATGCGCCACGCCACCCCGCATTTCGCGCATGTCTTTTCAGGCGATGGGTATTCCAGTGGCTATTACAGCTACATGTGGTCGGAAGTGATGGATGCCGATGCGTTCGAGGCGTTTCGCGAAACCGGCGATGCGTTTGACCGGCAGACTGCTTCAAGACTGGAGCGCTTCATCCTGTCAGCCGGGGGAAGCGATGAGGCGGAGACGCTCTACACCGCATTCCGCGGTCGGATGCCGGGGGTCGAGGCGCTGCTCAAAGGTCGGGGTCTCGCTGCATGAAAAAGGGCCGGAGGCGCAAACCTCCGGCCCCTACAAGCTTGTAACTTAGATCAGAGCGCGTAGCGCAGGACCGCTGCAAGCTCTGCCTCTTGCGGAATATCCGCGCGCCGGACAGCGATGACCTTGCCGCCATTGGCGATGACGCGTCCGGCGATTTCGTCGATCACGCCATAGCTTACCGCACTGTCATTCTCGTCGAAGGTGATTTCGCCGGTGGTTTCATCCACAAGACCGGGAACCACGCTATCCATATCGACCAGCAGTGTATCGACCGCCCCAAAAGTCGCGGCCCGCGCTGCGCGCGCCACCTGCGTTGTTGCGCGTCCTTCATTCTCGCGCGCTGCATAAAGCTCACCAAAGGCCGCAACTGAAGCTGCATTGATCTCATCAAGGATCGCGCGTGCTTGGCTGCCCAATTCATGCGCCGGAATACGCACAGGGCTTGTAGTGATCGCGCTGTCGGCCAGATGCGGGTAGCTGTTGATCGAACGATACATCGACAGAAGCGGGTCGGTTGCTGCAAGAATCAGCGGTTCATGGCGGCCCGACAGAAGCCCGCGAAGCGCTGCGTCGATGGCGCGGCAATACTGGCGCAGGTGGTGTTTCTGCCCTTCGCCGCTGCCCAGACGGCCCGAATAGCTGCGAGAATTGACATTCGCCGTCCCTGCGATGGACGCGGCATCCTTGGGCAGGCCCTGCACACGCAGTTCCTGTGCGGGCTGATCACCCAGAACCTCGATCACGCGCAACTCGTTCTCTGCCAATGCCAGAACGAATGCGTGCTGCGGCATCGAGACCGCGCGCAGCAATGGCTTGACATGGAAACGGTCGGAAACCTGCACGGTCTCGGTCAGATGGTTGGGCAGGCGGTAGCTGCGCAGGCTGTCGGGGGTTACGAAGATCGCCAGCGCATTGGCCTGCACGCGCCAGAACTCATCATCATCCATCAGGTCATGCAGCTGTTCTTCGATGGGCCAGATGGTCCGCTTGGCGACGCCAACTTCCTCAAGTTGTGCCACTGCCTGACCAGCGAGCTGCTTAAGCCGGGTGCGCGCTGCGTCGATATGCTGCGTCTCGGGGGTTGTCGTAAGATAAATGCTGACCAGAGCCTCACCGCGCATGGCGATGATTTGGCCGATCTCGGATTGCGTGGGAATATCCACATATAGCATGATTACTGTACTCCGTTTCAGTGATGAGTGCGGCATGCCACTTTCAGCCGGATATGGCAACTGATCGCTAGGACGCTTCGACAGGAAGAAAAATCTGGATCACCGCTTTTTCACAGCTCTGTGACGGTTGCAGCGCTCCAAACCCCTTCCTATATAGCGCCCAAGACGCCCCGGCATGGGGCTATCACACAGTTCAGATGGGCCGGGGCCTGATGGGACCAGCCCGCTGCCACATCGCTTGAAGAAGAGGATGCAAGACCATGGGTAAAGTCATCGGTATCGACCTTGGCACGACCAACTCCTGCGTGGCCATCATGGATGGCAGCCAACCACGCGTGATCGAGAATTCCGAAGGGGCACGCACCACCCCGTCCATCGTGGCGTTCACCGAGAATGAGCGCCTTGTCGGCCAGCCGGCTAAACGTCAGGCCGTCACCAATCCGACCAATACTGTCTTTGCAGTCAAGCGCCTGATCGGGCGCCGCCTGACCGATGCCGAAGTAGAGAAAGACAAGAAACTTGTCCCCTATGCCATCATCGACGGCGGGAATGGCGATGCATGGGTCGAAGCGCGCGGCGAGAAATACAGCCCCAGCCAGATTTCCGCCTTCATCCTGCAAAAGATGAAGGAAACCGCCGAAAGCTATCTCGGCGAGAAGGTCACGCAGGCCGTGATCACGGTTCCTGCCTATTTCAACGACGCCCAGCGTCAGGCCACCAAGGACGCCGGCAAGATTGCCGGTCTGGAAGTTCTGCGCATCATCAACGAGCCGACCGCCGCCGCTCTGGCCTATGGTCTGGACAAGAAAGAAACCCGCACCATCGCGGTCTATGACCTTGGTGGCGGAACCTTCGATATCACCATTCTGGAAATTGACGATGGCCTGTTCGAAGTGAAATCCACCAACGGGGACACATTCCTTGGCGGCGAAGATTTCGATATGCGGATCGTCAATTATCTTGCCGACGAGTTCAAGAAAGAGAACGGTGTTGATCTGACGCTGGACAAGATGGCGTTGCAGCGTCTGAAGGAGGCGGCCGAGAAAGCAAAGATCGAGCTCAGCTCTTCGTCGCAGACCGAGATCAACCAGCCCTTCATCTCGATGGACAAGAACACGGGCCAGCCGCTGCATCTGGTTATGAAACTGACCCGCGCCAAGCTGGAATCGCTGGTGGGCGACCTGATCAAGAACTCGCTCAAGCCCTGCGCGGCTGCTTTGAAAGATGCGGGCCTGTCGAAAGGCGATATCGACGAGGTGATCCTTGTGGGCGGGATGACCCGGATGCCCAAGGTGATCGAGGAAGTGACCAGCTTCTTTGGCAAAGAGCCGCATAAGGGCGTGAACCCGGATGAGGTTGTCGCGATGGGCGCGGCCATTCAGGCGGGCGTGCTGCAGGGTGACGTCAAGGATGTGGTGCTTCTGGATGTGACCCCGCTTTCGCTGGGGATCGAAACGCTGGGTGGTGTCTTTACCCGTCTGATCGACCGCAACACCACAATCCCGACCAAGAAATCTCAGGTCTTCTCGACCGCAGAGGACAATCAGAACGCCGTGACGATCCGGGTATTCCAGGGCGAGCGTGAAATGGCGGCAGATAACAAGCTGCTGGGCCAGTTCAACCTTGAAGACATCCCGCCTGCACCGCGTGGCATGCCGCAGATCGAAGTCACCTTCGACATTGATGCGAACGGCATCGTGAATGTGTCGGCCAAGGACAAGGGCACTGGCAAGGAGCAGAAGATCACCATTCAAGCCTCTGGCGGTCTGTCTGACGAGGATATCGAAAAGATGGTGCGCGATGCCGAGGCCAATGCCGAAGCCGACAAGAAACGCCGCGAACTGGTCGAGGCCAAGAATCAGGCCGAAAGCCTGATCCATTCGACCGAGAAGGCCGTCGAGGAGCATAAGGACAAGGTTGACCCGACCACGGTCGAGGCGATTGAGCTTGCCATTGCAGCATTGAAAGACACGCTTGAAGGCGAGGATGCAGGCAAGATCAAGTCCGGCATCCAGAATGTCACCGATGCGTCAATGAAGCTCGGCGAGGCGATCTACAAGGCGCAGGCTGAAGCCGCTTCCGACGATGCGGGCGAAGAGGGTCCGCGCAGCGTGGATGACGACATCGTGGACGCCGATTTCGAAGATCTCGGCGAAGACAAGCGCAAGTAAGCCTTCTGGTGATGAAACGTGCACCCGATCTGACAGATTCAGATCGGGTGGCGTCTTGGGAGTAAGAACGCCATGGCCAAACGCGACTTCTACGATGTGCTCGGGGTTGACCGAAATGCTTCTGCCGAAGAGCTGAAGAAAGCCTATCGCAAGAAGGCCAAGGAGTTGCACCCCGACCGCAACGCCGAAAACCCTGACGCCGAAGCCCAGTTCAAGGAAGTGAACGAGGCTTACGACGCCCTGAAAGACCCCGACAAGAAAGCGGCGTACGACCGCTACGGCCATGCGGCATTCGACGGCGGCATGGGGGCGGGGCGTGGTGGCAGGCCCGGCGGGTTTGGTGGCAATGCCGATTTTGCCAGCGCTTTTTCCGATGTGTTCGAAGATCTTTTCGGCGATTTCGTCGGGGGTGGACGTGGCAATGCCCGGTCGCGCGCAACACGCGGCTCTGATCTGCGCTACAATATGCGGATTTCTCTGGAAGAGGCCTATGCAGGCACAAGGAAGACCATTCGCGTGCCGCGCTTGTCCGAATGTGAATCCTGTAGCGGTACAGGTGCCGAGGGGGGCGCTGAACCCGTTACCTGTCCGACCTGTTCCGGCATGGGCAAGGTGCGCGCGCAGCAAGGCTTTTTCACCGTGGAACGGACCTGTCCGACCTGCGGCGGCTCTGGGCAAATTGTCAAGAATCCGTGCAAAGTCTGCACCGGTTCAGGACGTGTCGAGAAAGAAGCCAGCCTGTCTGTGAATATTCCTGCGGGTGTTGAGACGGGAACGCGCATCCGGCTTTCGGGTGAAGGCGAAGCCGGTCTGCGCGGTGGCCCATCGGGTGATCTGTATATTTTCGTCAATGTTGCCGATCACCAGATCTTCAAGCGGGATGATCTGACGCTCTACTGTCGTGTGCCGGTCAGCATGGCACGCGCGGCGCTCGGGGGCGAAGTGGAAGTTCCCACAATTGACGGGGGGCGGTCGCGCGTGAAGGTTCCCGCAGGTAGCCAGTCCGGCCGTCAGATGCGTCTGCGCGGCAAGGGTATGCCCGCACTGCGTGGCGGAGGGCAGGGTGACATGCTGATCGAACTCGCCGTGGAAACACCGGTCAATCTGACCCAGCGTCAAAAAGAACTGCTCCAGGAATTCGAAAAGCTCAGCGCAGAGAACAATCCTGAAAGCACTGGCTTCTTTGACAAAGTCAAAGGGTTCTGGGACGGAATGAAAGGCTGATCAGACCCCGCACGCGCGGGCGACTCGGTTCTCGATTGCGCTACGTTCGCGCATCAGCCGGTTTACTTGTGAGGATGCGTGATTGCGCAGGCCACTTTCAATGGGTGAGCATGCAACCTGATTGCCGCGTGTCGTCACACAGTGATATGTCTGATAGCCACGGGTCGCAAGATTTGCGGTAAACCCCATACTGCCACTGGAGCGGGCAGCTTCAATCCGAGAGTCGTGGACCCTCAGCGCGTGACTCGCTGCTTCGCAGGAGGTGTCCGAGCGACTTGGGAAGAAATGTGAGCACCCGGAAATAACCAAAGTGCCAGCAAGCAATAGAAGTGCGCGCATGTTTTGCTTCCCTCAGCATCAGTGTCCAACCCGATAGTTGAAGCCACTATGTCACATCTGAACCTCGGCGCGCTACGAGAACGCGCCGAGGGAAGATCGTAAACCTCTGTCCTGTTGATCGTCGGCGACCAGAAGTTACCCGCTCATGAGCGCGCGATCTTTTCAGAGGCCAGATGCGCGTAGCCTTAATGGCCTTTGCGGCACGGTGCGGGACGCATCACATAGTGACCCGGACGCACGAGATGCTTCTTCTCTTCGTAGATCGCCGGGTAGTGCATGCGATAAACTTGCTCAACGCCTTTGCCGTTGCGGTATTCCAAAGTGGTTTTCGCTGCTTTCACCAGATGCTTGGTGGTCTTGTATTCAGGTGCCACATAGACCTTGTCGAAGCATTCGACAACGTGACCCTTCCATGCAGCCGCCGGTGTCGCGAAAAACGGAGCCATTGCCAGAGCAAGAGCCGGGAGTGCGATTTTCTTCATTGTAGTCCTCCAAGTGATAAGGTTTGATTTTATGATTTTATCAACTGCTCAAAATGCCCCGTTCAAGTGCGCGGAATCCTGCTAATTCACAGAGAAATGCCACACTTGTGATGATGCTAGCACCAGACTATGGGTCTGGCAACATTTCTGAGAAGAAAAAACCGTGGTTAAGGCATTGTTATGATTCCCTGAGTCATGATGGCGGCATGCGTGCGGAACATGCCAGTTTCACAGATCAAGGATTACCGTTGTTTTCTGCGGTATCTGCCGTGTCGTCGCACTCGGCGTCGGTTGTGCCCCAGCGTTCGGAGACCCTTCTTAGATGTGTTGGAAGCGTGGGGTCGCAGGCGATTCCTGACACTGAGTTATTGGAAATGATTCTGTCTACGACAGTGTCAGAACCGGTGATCGGTGCACTGGTGCATCGATTGCTCGACGCTTTCGGTGACCTGAACAGGGTTGTCGCGGCGTCGCCGGCCCGTCTGCGCGCAATTGCCGGCATGTCAGATGCATCGATTGCCGAACTGAAACTTCTGGAGCTATGTGCGCAACGTATGGCGCGGGCCAAAATCCTTGACCGACCAGTCATATCGAACTGGCATGCATTGCTGGATTACTGCCACACATCGCTCGCGCATCGTGACACCGAGCAGTTCCGGGTGCTGTTTCTGGATCGCAAGAATGCTCTGTTGGCCGATGAGGTGCTCGGTGAGGGGACGGTGGATCATGTTCCAGTCTACCCGCGCGAGGTCTTGCGGCGCGCCTTGGAAATCAATGCCTCTGCTTTGATTCTTGTTCATAACCACCCTTCCGGTGATCCGACCCCATCAAAGGCAGATATCGAGATGACGCAGATGATCCGGGTGACTGCGGAAACCCTGTCGATCACGTTGCATGATCACCTGATCATTGGACAATCGCGCGAAATCAGTTTCCGCAGCGAAGGTTTGCTTTGACGTGTGGTGAAGCGCTCAGCAGGATCAATCCTGTCCGCAGACTATGCAAACAGGATCAGTCGATAACGCCGGAAAGAAAGGCTCCATCCGCCGGAACGACCCGGGCATGTTGCGCCATCGGCAACGTCAGGGGCATAATCAGCGTTCCACCCTGCGCAGGACAGTCCGGGGTGGAAAAGCTGGCATCATTAACCTCGGTAGCCGCGCCACCGCCGGATTGCAGGATGAAAGCCGAAACTTCGCGTCCGCAGTCCTGTGCGCCAAAGTCCAACGCCAGTTCAACACGGCTGCTGCCTGTGAGATGAGCAGGGATGGAATAGACTTCCGCAAGCATTGGCTCCGGGCCGCGCTTGTCACCTAGTGAGATCAGGAAAGCTTCGTCCAGATCGGTGTCAAACGGCTTGAGCGCGTGAATATGTCCCGCATCTCCGAAGTGCGCGCCCATGTGATAGGCATGCAGCGAGAAGTCTGCATCTCCCATCCATTGCAGGGCCACACGAATATGCGCATCGACATCTGGCACCTGCGCTTCTGTTTGCAGGAAGATGTTGTCACCCAGAAATATGTCGACTTTCCCATCCGCCGTGAATGCAGGCAAATAGGTCGAAAAACTGCCGCTATCCGAGGTATATGCGCTGAACGCCAGATCAGCATGGCTGATCACAAGCCGTTGCTGCGGGTGGCACGGGGCGGTCAGAGATACTTCGATTAGGGCATCGATGGCCGGATGTGCGGTCAAGCGAGGGGTGCAGTCGTGTTCGCTTTGCACACCGGTAGCATCCGCCACGGCCAGCTCTGGCACGAAGTCGATCACTGTCTCGGTTGATGCAAGGTTCGCATCTCCGGTCAGCGCGGTGAAACTGGCTTCGTTGACCGCGATGGTGTGGTCTTCTGAGGCTGGCATCTGAATGCTCCTACCCAGTAATCCAGCACTTCTGACCTGTGAGGTCGACTCTGGCGAGCCGATTTCCGCTACAGAACGGCTCGCGCCGCCATCCCCCATTAGCACATGTGCGCCATAGACCGAGGCAGCAATCCCTGTTACGGCGATGGCAACTCCACGAATGATCGTCTGCTTTTCCATTTCTCGCACCCAACTTTGAACGGTCAAGCGCAAGGTGCTGGTCAATTCAGGCAGTTTTGGGGCCGAAGAATGTCACAAAGCCAGATTGTGAAACAAAACTGCCCCGAAAAGCCGATTAAAGCACGCTCCCGTGACAATGCTTGAATTTCTTGCCAGAGCCGCAAGGGCAAGGATCATTGCGGCCCGGATTGCCCCAGGTCGCCGGATCGGTCTCGTCGAATCCTTCAACCAGCGGTTCCGGCGCTTCACCCTGATTCGCTTCTGCCACGGCCAGACTTTGCTGCTGCAGTGCGATTTGGCGCATCATCTCGCGCTGCTCCTCCTCGCTCAGTGGGCGGATGCGTGACAGGTAGCGCGACACATCCTCGCGCAGCGAGTTGAGCATCTTCTCGAACAGAAGGAAGCCTTCGGACTTGTACTCGTTGAGCGGGTCTTTCTGCGCGTAGCCGCGGAAGCGCACGGCAGATCGCAGGTGATCGAGTGTCAACAGATGTTCACGCCATTTGCGGTCAATGGTTTCCAACAGGACCTGCTTTTCAAGATTGCGCAGCGTGGCTTCCCCGAATTGCGTCTGCTTCTCGACCATAAGTGCGTCAGATGCCTCGATCAGGCGTTCGCGCACCACTTCCTGATCAACGCCATCTTCCTCACCCCAGGCTTCGGCGGGGATGTCGAAACCGAGTTTCTCACGCACCTGTTCGCGCAGACCCTCCATGTCCCATTGTTCCGAATAGGATTTAGGCGGCATATGCAAATCGATCAGATCGTCCACGACCTGATGGCGCATGTCGTCGATGATCTCGGACAGGTCATCCGATTCCATGATTTCCAACCGCTGGTCAAAGATCACCCGGCGCTGGTCATTCATCACGTTATCGTATTTCAACAACTCCTTGCGGATATCGAAGTTGCGCGCCTCGACCTTGGCCTGTGCTTTCTCCAGCGATTTGTTCACCCAAGGGTGCACAATCGCCTCACCCTCTTTCATGCCCAGCGTGGATAGCACTTTTTCCAGCCGTTCAGAGCCGAAAATCCGCATCAGGTCGTCTTCAAGACTGAGGAAGAACACCGAGCGCCCCGGATCACCCTGACGGCCAGAGCGTCCGCGCAACTGATTGTCGATCCGTCGGCTTTCATGGCGTTCAGTGGCCAGAACGAACAACCCGCCTGCCTCCTTAACCTTGGCTTTCTCATCCGCGACCTCGGCTTCGATGCGCGCACGCGTCGCTTCGGGGTCAGCCTCGGGGTCAGTTGCTAGCGCCTGCAGCACGCGCATTTCGACATTGCCGCCAAGTTGGATATCGGTGCCGCGGCCGGCCATGTTGGTGGCAATCGTCACAGCACCCAGGCGGCCCGCATCTGCCACAATCTGCGCTTCCTGTTCATGCTGACGCGCGTTCAGCACATTGTGCGGAATCCCTGCGTCTTTCAGCAGATGCGACAATTCCTCGGATTTTTCGATCGAGGTCGTGCCAACAAGGATCGGTTGACCCTTGCCATGCGCTTCGCGGATTTCCTGCAGTACGCCGTCAAGCTTTTCCTTCGACGTGCGATAGACCTGATCATGCTCGTCAAGTCGGGCAATCGGCAGGTTTGTGGGAATCTCGACCACACCGATATTATAGATTTCGCGGAATTCCGCAGCTTCCGTCGCTGCGGTCCCGGTCATGCCCGCAAGCTTCTTGTAGCGGCGGAAATAATTCTGGAACGTGACCGAAGCATAGGTAACGTTCTCGGGCTTGATCGCGACATTCTCTTTTGCTTCGATGGCCTGATGCAGCCCTTCATTCAGGCGGCGACCGACCATCATCCGGCCAGTGAACTCGTCGATCAGAATGACTTCACCATCGCGGACGATGTAATTCTGGTCCTTCAGAAACAGTTTATGCGCCCGCAGACCCTGATTCACATGATGCACCAGCGAGGTGGATTCCGGATCATAAAGCGCGCGCCCTTCGGGCAAAAGCCCTGCTTCGCGCAGCTTCTCTTCGATGAACTCGTTGCCGTCATCCGTCAGTGTGGCGTTCCGGATCTTCTCGTCGATGACATAATGCTCAGGTTGCAGCGACGGGATTAGCGCATCCACTTTCACATAAAGATCCGAGCGATCCTCGGATGGCCCGGAAATGATCAGCGGCGTGCGCGCCTCGTCGATCAGGATCGAGTCAACCTCATCCACGATGGCAAAGTAATGGCCGCGCTGGTTCATATCCTCGATGCGCATGCACATATTGTCACGCAGATAGTCGAACCCAAGCTCGTTATTCGTCGCATAGGTCACATCGGCCGCATAGGCGTCGCGTTTCTCAGCCACGGGTTGTTGCGAATAAACAACACCGGTGCGCATGCCAAGCTTGGCAAAGACCTTGCTCATCCACTCGGCATCGCGCTTGGCAAGGTAATCATTGACTGTCACGACATGCACGCCCAGACTGGTCAGCGCATTCAGATAGGCAGGGAAGGTCGCGACCAGCGTCTTGCCTTCGCCCGTTTTCATTTCGGCGATATTGCCCTGATGCAGGAAAATCCCACCGATCAACTGCACATCGAAGGCGCGCAAGCCCAAGGCACGGCGGGCGCCTTCCCGACAATTGGCGAAAGCTTCGGGGAGCACCGCATCAAGGCTTTCGCCCTCGGCGACCCGTGCCTTCAACTCTTCGGTCTTTGCAATCAGCCCCTCGTCGGACAGCGCCTGGAACTCAGGTTCGAGCGCATTGATCTTCGCGACCAACGGGCGAACTGTCTTTACCTTGCGATCATTCGCAGTTCCGAAAACCTTCTTCGTGATCGCGCCAAGACCCAGCATGCGTATTTCGCCCTTTATACCGTTGTGCGGTCAGATGCCCTGCCGCTAACCAAATCGTCATGGTCCCTGGGAGATGCCGGGCTTGTCGGCGCGCACTGGCTTCCATAGAAGGGCAGGTGAACCGCACGACCCCAAGCAGGCCAGACCTGCCAGCGATGTAATGGGCGGCCCCAAAAGTGTCAACGTTGCGCGCCCGTCGCGCCCAGTCAGGAGTAGGAATTATGCTCAGTTTTTCGCGAGTTTCGGTAGCCTTTGTGGCTTTGCTCACGGTTTCGACCCCGGTTTTCGCGCAAGATGACCTGTCGCGTGATACCGTCCTGGCGCGCGTGAACGGCACCGAAATCACGCTCGGGCATCTGCTGACGGCACGCGATGCGCTGCCCGATCAATTCCGCGCGATGCCTGCTGACGCCCTGTTCACGCCCCTGATGGAGCAGTTGATCGAGCAGACGGCGATCATGCAGGAAGCTGAAGGCACCCTGACGGCCCGCGAGCAGATTGCACTGGAAAACGAGCAACGCGCCTTCATCGCGAATGCGGCGCTGACCCGCGCCGCTGAGGCAGCCCTGACCGAAGAGAATGTGACCGAGGCCTATACAGCCTTTGTGACCGAATTTGATGGCCGCGAGCCGACCCCTGAATTCAACGCTTCGCATATCATCGTCGAAACCGAAGAACAGGCGCTGGAACTTAAAGCCATGCTTGATGACGGGGCAGATTTTGCAGAGCTTGCCCGTGAACATTCCATGGATGGTGCAGCCGCAGGTGGCGGCTCGCTCGGTTGGTTTGGGCTTGGCGCGATGATCCCCGAATTTGAGGAAGCTGTGCAGGCGTTGGAGATCGGCGATTACATGGGGCCACTGGAAACCCGTTTTGGCTGGCATCTGGTGCTTCTGAACGACACGCGCATGTCCTCGGCCCCGCCGCTTGAGGAAGTGCGCGAAGCACTGGAGCAGAACATCCAGCGCGAGGCCGCACAGGCGGAACTGAGTCGCGCCACAGAGGCCGCCACGATTGAGCGCGCCTACGAAGAATTGGATACCTCGATCTTGCTGCGGAGCGATCTTCTGGACGACTGATCCGCGCCAGTGTAGGACAAGGCCAGCCCGTGCAGGGCTGGCAGTCTGACATGGAGCGTCCGATGGGCAAGAAGAAGCTCAAGAAGAAAATCAAGGCTCTGAAAGCGCAGCTTGCGGTGCAGGGCGATCATGGTCGCACAGGCGGGCCTCTGGTCTCGCCGCTCGCACCCGCCAGCTTTCCCGAACTTCCCGTTATCAAGGGCGCGCGTTTTGCCACGGCACAGGCCGGGGTGCGCTACAAGGGGCGCACCGATGTGATGCTGGCTCATCTGGCACCGGGAACGGTGGTGGCGGGGACTTTCACGCGCTCGGCGACGCGCTCGGCCTCGGTGCTGGACGCTCAGTCAAAGATCGGTCAGGACAGCCACGAGGGTGCGGCCATCCTTGTCAATTCCGGCAATGCCAATGCCTTTACCGGTGCCAGCGGTGTCGCAAGTGTCAGCGCGATTTGCGCAGGTGTCGCGGAAAAGCTGGGTCTGTCGCAGGCGCGCGTGTTCACCTCGTCGACAGGGGTGATCGGCCAGCCGCTTCCGCATGAGAAAATCACTGATGCGCTGGACGCGCTGGTTGCTGGACTTTCGGAACAGTCTCTGCCAGATGCCGCCCGCGCCATCATGACCACCGATACCTTCCCCAAAGGTGCCGCCGCAGAAGTCGAAATCGGTGGCAAACCCGTCAGGATTGCAGGGATCGCAAAAGGCTCTGGCATGATCGCGCCGGATATGGCGACGATGCTGGTCTATATTTTCACGGATGCGAAGATTTCGCGCCCTGTGCTGCAATCTCTGACTGCACGCGAGACGGATCGCAGTTTCAACTGCATCACGGTCGACAGCGACACCTCAACGTCGGACATGCTGCTGATCGCGGCGACGGGGCAGAGTGACGCGCCCGAGATCTCCGACGCGACCAGCGAGGACGCGCAGGCTTTTGCCAAGGCGCTTGGGGGCGTGATGCTGGATCTGTCGCATCAGGTGGTGCGGGACGGCGAAGGGGCCACAAAGTTCATCGAAGTCGTCGTGACGGGCGCGCGCTCGGATGCTGATGCGCGCAAAGTGGCCTTTGCGATCGCGGATTCCCCCTTGGTGAAAACGGCTGTGGCGGGCGAGGATCCCAATTGGGGCCGGATTGTCATGGCTGTGGGCAAATCCGGGGCGGAAGCAGATCGCGACCGGCTGTCGATCCGCTTCGGGCCGCATCTGGTGGCGGTGAATGGTCAGGTGGCGCCAAGCTATGCTGAGGAAATTGGCGCAGGGTATATGAAAAACGCTGATCTGGTGATCGGGGTAGATCTGCGTCTTGGTGTCGGCACAGCCACCGTCTGGACCTGCGACCTGACGCACCGCTATATTGAAATTAACGCGGATTACCGCTCGTGAAGATGGTTCTGGTGGCCGCCGTGGCGCTGGTCGATGCCGATGGCCGCGTGCTCCTGGCACAGCGGCCAGAGGGCAAATCCATGGCGGGCTTGTGGGAGTTTCCCGGCGGAAAGATCGAACCGGGTGAAACGCCAGAAGCGGCCCTGATTCGCGAGTTACAGGAAGAGCTGGGGATCGACACCTGGGCCAGTTGTCTGGCCCCGTTGAGTTTCGCGAGCCACGCATATGACGGGTTTCACTTGCTGATGCCTCTGTTTGTGTGCCGCAAATGGCAGGGGCAGCCGCAAAGCCGAGAGGGGCAGTCCTTGAAATGGGTGCGGCCGGAGGATCTGCGCGCGTATCCGATGCCACCAGCGGATTTGCCGCTGATTCCCGTTTTGCGGGACTGGCTCTGATCTTGCCTCAAGGCTCTTTCAAATACTGAAACAATAGCAAGTTCGCGCATAGATTGTTTTCGCAGCCGGATCGGGGCTTCGAAAATTTGTCAGAAAAATGGTTAAAAGAGTGCTCGACGCGCAAGCTTTGATTGAGAGTTTTTCGTCAATGAACCACATTGGGCGTAACACGAAGTTAAGGATTGCTCGTTAGTCTGACACCAATTCGGACAGGGAAGCGCAAGCAACCTGGAAGTCCGATCTCCAAGCGCGGCACTTGAACAACGTCGCGTGGTTTCTGCTCAGAACGCCCTGACCTTCCAAGGGGTCAGGGCGCTTCGCGTTGAATGCGTGATGCGGCGCTGCAAATTCCGCGAACAAGTGGTCATTCGATCTCACGGGCCTCATCGACCAGCATGATCGGGATCCCGTTGCGGATCGGAAAGGCCAGATGCGCAGCTTTCGAGATCAGTTCCTGACGGCTGGAATCATAGCTTAAGCGACCGTTCGTGATGGGGCAGACCAGCGCTTCAAGCATCTGACGGTTGATCAGTCGCTGTGGCGTTCCGGGATCGTTCATTGCAAGACCTCGTCTGCACCACCACCACGCAACGAGAATTCCATCAGCATGACAAGCGTTTCGCGCCGCGTCTGCAAGGATGGCGCTTCAAGAAGCGCTTGCTTGTCGTCGGGTTCGAATGGGCAAAGCATGGACAATGAATTGATCAGCAACTCATCCTCGGCATCTGTCAGGCTGTCCCAGTCGGTCGACAATTTGTGCCTGCCGAAGAACCGCTTGAGCAAGGCAAAGAATGCTGTTCGCTTCAGGCCGGGGTCGGTTTCTTCCTTTCCGCAGTCCTGCGTAAAACTGGACCAGTCTACCGCGCAGCGCCGATAAGGTGTGAAGCCTGTCACGTCTTCCCTGACCCGAAATCGGGACTTCCCTGTCAACGTGATCAGGTAACGCCCGTCCTCGGTCTCTGAAAACGCGGTCAGCCGCCCGGCACAGCCGATACTGTGCAAAGGACGTGGATCTGTCCCCGGCACATCGCGCGGCTGCACCATGCCAATCAGGCGATGCGGGGTTTTCATGCAATCCTCGATCATTGCCAGATAGCGCGGCTCGAAAATATGCAGCGGAAGCCGGGCGCGCGGCAATAACAGCGCGCCCGGAAGCGGGAAGATCGGAATCAGATCGGGGTAATCCTGAGGGCGCGACATAAGGGTAAGGTAATGCGCGTGCGGGATCAGGCAAATATCATCGAACTCAGACGGCGCCGTCCCTTCGCCACCAAGGGATCGGTGGGTTTGAGCGCGTCGAAAATGGTGAAAAGCTGCGTTTTTGCAGCCCCTTCGTTCCAGTCACGGTCCCGCCGGAACAGATCCAGCAATTCTTCGATGGCCGCTTCCACCTGACCATTGGCATACAGCGCCTGCGCCAGATCAAATCGCGCCTGATGATTGTCGGGATCCGCCTCAAGCGTGGCGCGCAGGTCATCAACCGGGCCTGCGGATTGCGCTTGCTGTGCCAATGCGAACATCGCGCGCGCAGCGTCAAGTTCGGCGGCGTTTGCAAGGGCAGGCGGAGCATTGTTCAACAGCGCCTCGGCCTGATCCAGACTGCCCGCTGCAATTTGCGCGCGCACAAGCCCGGCAAAGGCTCGGGCATTTGCTTCATCCTCGGCCAGCACGGCGGCAAAAATCTGAGCGGCATCCGTTACCGCACCCTCATCAAGCATCTTGTCGGCCTCGTCCAATGCGTCAGACAGCCCGCCATCCCCCGCAAGTCCGGCGAGTTTTGCCACGAATTGCTTCAACGCAGAAGGCGGCTGCGCGCCTTGAAACCCATCGACAGGCTGGCCCTGGAAAAAAGCATACACGGTCGGAATGGATTGAACACGTAACTGGCCCGCGACGCCAGGATGCTCGTCGATATTGATCTTGACCATGCGTACTTTGCCCTGTGCCGCGCGCACTTCGGCTTCCAGCGCAGGGCCAAGGGTTTTGCAAGGGCCGCACCAAGGGGCCCAGAAATCGACGATGACAGGCACCTGCTGGCTGGCCTCAATGACCTGCGTCATGAACCCCTGATCGGTGCCGTCGGTGATCAGATCGGCCGCGGTGCTCTTGTCGCCAAATTCCAGCATGGTGCCCTCGTGCTTTTGTGTCGGATGCGTGTGTTATATGGGCCTCGGATGGCCATAGGAAAAGGGGATTCAGAGGTCGAAACTTGCAAAGACCGGCGCATGATCCGAAGGCTGCTCCCAACCGCGCGCATCTCGCAGGATGCGCGAGCCATGCCCGGCAGCGGCAATGTCCTGACTGGCCCAGACATGATCCAGCCTGCGCCCCTTGTCAGCGGCATCCCAGTCGCGCGCGCGATAGGACCACCAGGAATAGAGCAACCCCTCGGGAATGTCCTGCCGCGTGATATCGACCCAGCGCCCTGCTTCTTGCGCCGCGCCCAGATGCGCGACTTCAATGGGTGTGTGCGAGACGATCTTGAGAAGTTGCTTGTGCGACCAGACATCATCCTCGCGCGGGGCAATGTTCAGATCGCCCACAAGGATCGACTTTTTGGGCGCGGTATCGCGGAAATGGTCCCGCATCTCGGTCAGCGTGTCCAGCTTGTGGCCGAATTTATCGTTCAGATCGCGATCGGGAATATCGCCGCCCGCAGGCACATAGCAGTTGTGGATCGTAACCCCGTTTTCCAGACGTGCAGCAACATGGCGTGCATCACCCTTGCGGCACCAGTCGATATGACCCGCATCTTCCAGCGGCAGGCGCGACAGGATCGCCACG
>JAFIEM010000042.1 GCA_020832555.1 Natronohydrobacter sp.
AGGTTCACATGGCTCAGTTCTCAGTGAAAATTATGCGCTCAACCGGCTCAGTTCTCAGTGAAAATCAACACCCAGGCATATTATTTTGCTGTTCTGTCACGCCAATCTCGCGTTCGGCACCCTGAAGCACAATGTCCAACGGCACCATCATACCCTCATCAATCTCATAACTGATCTGGTTTGGAGATATGAGCGTCAAAGAGTCAGAGGCCAGCATCACCCCCCGCAAGACCACAAGTGAACCGGTTTCGACATGGCCAAGCCGCCCGGAATCGAGACCGTGAGACCTTGCCAGAGCTTCAAACACCCGCCGCGCAGGAGCGTCGCGACGCGGCAATATCCAGGGGAATCTGCCCAGATCCTGACCACTGATCTTGCGTCCGGCCAGCGGATGACCCGCACGCGCGACCACGCGCAACGAATCCGTGAACAGGCGGGATTCCAAAAGGTCGTGATCGGTCGTATCATCGCGCAGGGCACCGATAATCATATCACATGCGCCCAGTCGCAGCCGTTGCAGCAGGAATTCATAAGACCCGTCGAGTATTTCCAGCGTAGCTGAAGGGTATTTCTTCAACAAGCTTACCGCGGCGTGCGGCACAATCTGCGTTCGCGCCAATGGTAATGCGCCGATGACAAGTCGGCTGTCGAAAACACCCTGCCTTTCGCGTAATTCTGAATGCGCAAGATCGATTTCGCGCAAAGCAAGGCTGGCGCGGGTGGCAACGATTGTGCCCGCCGCGCTCAGGGTGCGTTTGCGCTGGTCACCTTCCAGCACGGACTGACCGATAATCTGCTCGACATCCTTGCTTGCACGCCGGACCGATGCTTCGGTTTGCCCCAGCGCCTGCGCGGTGGCCGCAAAGCTGCCAGTCAATGCAAACAGGGCCATGACCCGCAACTGCGTAGTACTGGCATAGCGCTCCAACAGATCGTCGCTGACGAGTCGCGCCCGTCCACGCGGAGAAAGCGACGGGTCGCGTAGATGCATCAGCGCGCGGCGGGCACGCCGTGTCACGATCTTGCCCTCGGGGGTCGCAACAGCGGCGTTTCCAACCCGTTCCAGCAACGGCGCGCCAAAAATCCGCGCGAGTTTGGCAATCGCCTGCGAGGCGGCGGGCTGCGAAATGTTCACCGCCTGCGCCGCCCGTGTCAGCGACCCTTCTCTTTCCGCGATCTCCAGCAGACGCAAATGACGCATATTTGGCCAATTAGGGACAGAGGGGCGTGAGGTAGCGGGCATGATTGTCTGGCTTGTGATGCTGTGGAGAAGGCGCCGTGACATTCTCCACAGCGTTGCGACAAGACAGCTTCTGGCGGCGGCAGCCGACATTCGAACGCTGCAAAGGTTATAAGAAATCTGTATCACGGGAAATTCCGCAAAACAATGAATCCATTTAACCATATACATTCAAAAGATAAATATAGGATACACGTCATTCGACAAGAATTTCACAGGCACATGCGCCGACTTGCAACTTCGCTCGGTCTCCGCAACCTTGGTCGTTAGCTGCAGCAGAAAAGAGGCACCTGTGAGCATTTTGCTGGCCATATCGGCAACCCGTCTTGGCGGCGTGATGAAGGACGCGATCGGGGCTGGCGTGCCGATCATCGCGGCGCCAGCGTTGACGATGCTGTTCAATGTGCAAACAGCCGTGGCAATCCTGGTTGTGCCCAATCTGCTCAGCAATGTCTGGCAGGCCTGGCGCTACCGTAAAGAGGCGATGCCGCAGCGCTTTCTGATCCTGTTTGCGGGCGGCGGCATGCTCGGAGTGGCTTTCGGTACGCTATTGCTTGCAGTACTGCCGCAGGAAGCCCTGTCGCTGATGGTCGCAGGCGCGGTTCATGCCTATATCACCTTGCGCCTTGTTCGTCCGGGCTGGACACTGAAGCGTGAGCGCGCCAACCAGCTTAGCGGCGCGGCGGGCATTGCAGGGGGATTTCTGCAGGGCGCGACCGGGATTTCGGCCCCGGCCTCGATCACCTTCCTGAATG
Organism: Natronohydrobacter sp.; assembly: GCA_020832555.1. Classification (GTDB taxonomy): domain Bacteria; phylum Pseudomonadota; class Alphaproteobacteria; order Rhodobacterales; family Rhodobacteraceae; genus Roseinatronobacter. Next base: position 1,996 of record JAFIEM010000042.1, read on the forward strand.
CGATGAAGCTTCCGCGAGAGGCGTTTATCGGCACGATTTCGATCTTTTTCGTGTCGATGATGGCCATGCAGATCCCCGCCTTGTGGAGTGTGGGCCTACTGAGCCTTGAGTTACTCGCCTTTGGCTTCGGCGCGCTGGCGTTGGTCTTTCTAGCTATGCCTTTGGGCAACTGGCTTGGCAAGCGCGCCTCGCCGATAGTGTTCGACCGGGTGATGCTGGTCACGCTTGGGGCCATCGCGGTCAAGATCCTGTTTGAGGCGCTGTTCTAGCCAGAGGATATGCCATGATGGTGATCCAGACATTGCTGCCGATTTTTGCGGTGATCGGCATCGGCTGGATATCCGTGCGTACGGGATATCTGGATCAGGGCGTCGTGGCCCCTGCCGCGCAGGTGGTGATGCGTATCGCGCTGCCTGCCATGATCTTTCTGGCTTTGGCGGGCACGCCTATCGGGCAGAGCTTTGATCTGGCCTTTCTGCTGGCCTATGGCGCGGCATCGCTGACGCTGCTGGGCATGGGCTATGGGGTGGCGCGCGCGTTTGGCCTGTCGCGGGCCGAGGCCGCTGTCATCGCGATGGGCATGTCGATGGCCAATAGTGCATTCATGGGGCTTCCGATAGGTCAGGCCATTCTCGGTCAGGATCTGGCGATCCGGGTCTTTGCCCATGTGCTGATCGTCGAGAATCTGGTGATCCTGCCGCTTGCGCTTCTGGCTTTGGCCAGTGCGGATCGAGATGGAGGGGCGCGTCCGAATGTGGCGCGCGAGCTGGTGCGCAATCCGTTGATGATCGCGCTGGTGGCGGGCGGTGTGGTGTCCCTGCTGGGGGTGGGATTGCCCGCGCATGCTGCCGATGTGCTTGATCTGCTGGGCCGCCTGTCTGCGCCGCTGGCGCTTCTGGTCATTGGCGGGATGCTGGCAAGCCTGCCTGCCGGCGGGCGGCTGGGTGCGGTCGGGCTGATCGTGGCGGGCAAACTGGTTGTGCATCCGCTGCTGGTCTGGCTGGGCCTGAAGCTGGTGCCCGCTGTCGGGACTGAAATGGTTCTGGGCGGGGTGCTTTTTGCGGCGATGCCGATGATCACGATTTTCCCGCTTTTCGCAGCACGGGCCGGGCAAGGGAAGCTGGCAGCCCTTGGGCTGATGGTCGCGACTTCGATCAGCTTCGTGACCCTGCCTGTGGTTCTTTAGAGTCTGGGGCTGACACAGCCTTGATGCATTTGGGAGAGGTCAGATGAGCAACACGGAAATCAGTGCAGGGGCAGCCCTGCTGGCGCGGCTGAAAACCGTTGGAGTGGATTATATCTTCGCCAATTCCGGCACGGATTTTCCACCCATTATCGAAGGGCTGTCCGAAGCGGCTGCCAAGGATATCCCGCTGCCCCACGCGCTGACCATCCCGCATGAGCACGCGGCGATGGGCATGGCGCATGGCTATTATCTGGCCACAGGCCGCGCGCAGGCCGTGATTGCGCATACTGATGTGGGGCTCGCGAATTGCGCGATTGGGGCGCTCAATGCCCATGTCGAGCATGTGCCGATTCTGCTCTTTTCAGGGCGCACCCCGACAGTTGAGAAAGGGCGTTTCGCGGCGCGCACCGTGCCGATTGGCTGGGGGCAGGAGATGCGCGATCAGACCTCTCTGGTGCGGGAGGCGTCGAAATGGGACTATGAGCTGCGTTTCCCTGAGCAGGTGCCGGAACTGGTGGACCGGGCATATGCGATTGCGACCTCCAGCCCGCGCGGGCCAGTTTATGTGTCACTGCCGCGCGAGGTGCTCTGCGCGCCTTGCCCTGCCGATATGCTGCAAAGCGCGCCGAGCATGCGCGCGCATGGTTGCATGCGGCGCCAGCCGATCTTGACGCGCTGGCGGCACGGATTGCCAGCGCGCAAGTGCCGGTGATCTTTGCTCAGCATGGCGCAGGCGGGGCCGAGGGCTTTGATGCCCTTGCACGGATTTGCCAGGAATGGGCAATCCCGGTTTGCCAGTACTGGGCGGGGCAACTGGCACTGGCGACAGATCATCCGATGTGCACAAGCTGGGATCCGGCGCCCCTGCTGGCCGAGGCTGATCTGGTGATCTGTCTGGATGTGCTGGCACCGTGGATGCCCGATGCCCATGCCCCGCAACCTGATGCCTGCGTCGTCCAGCTTGGCCCCAACCCGCTGTCGATCCGCACGCCGATCCGCAATTTCCGCGCTGAACTGACGATCGCGGCGGATACAGGCTCGGCTTTGGTGGCTCTGGAGCGCGCACTTGGTGCCCATCAGCCCGGTGCAGATGTGCAGGCGCGGTTCGAGCGCGTCGCTGAGCGCAACCAGCAGGCCAGCGCGCAGGCCATAGCGGCGGCGGCACCGGATGATGCGCCGGGCATGACCAAGGCGCAGATTGCGCGTGCATTGTCGGATGCGGTGGAGGGCGAAGCCGCGACGATCCTTTCAGAACTGGGCTGTCCGATGCCGCCGATGCGTCTGACGCATCATCAGGCCTGGTATCAGGAACCCCATGCGGGCGGGCTTGGCTGGTCGCTGCCGGCGGCGATGGGCATGCAATTGGCCGATCCTGACCAGCTGGTGATTGCGACCATGGGCGATGGCACTTACATGTTCGCCAATCCCGTTGCCTGCCATCAGATCGCCGAGGCACTGGACTTGCCGATCCTGATCATCGTGCTGAACAATGCCGAATGGGGAGCAGTGCGCCAGTCTGTGCTGGGGCTTTATCCCGATGGCCATGCAGCGCGGGCCAATCAGGTGCCGCTGACCGGGTTGCAGCCCAGCCCCGATTTCACGCTGGTCGCACGGGCGTCCCGCGCGTTGGGGCTGCGGGCGGAAAATCATGGGGAATTCGTGCAGGGGCGTGGGCTGGCGCTTGCCCTTGGGCGCGCGCGCAATGGGGCGGCGGTTAGCTATGTGCCCACGCGGCCCTGAGGGGGCCGCGTCTTGGGCAGATGGGCGGGGCAAGGATCGCCCCGGCCTGAATTCGGTCACAGACCCTTGGTGCGCCAGCTATCGGCGTAGTTTTCACGCGCTTCAGCGGCATAAGGTGTTTCAGCCACGCGCACGCGGATTTCCGTCTGCTTATGCGCCTCGGTCGAGGTCTTGCCCGTGGTTTCCGGTTCGCCCCATTTCAGGGTCAGCACGTCATTGACCTGCACCGACTGATCCACCACCCCAAGGCTGAGGACACAGCGTTCATTGAAGCTGTAGCCGTTGAACATGGACATGCCGACCATCTTGTCGCCCTGCATGACCATATCGGCGCTGGAGGACGCGTAGTTGGGCTGGGGGAAGTCGATCCACTTGTAAGGCGTGCCCTGTTCGAAAGCCGAGGCGATGACTTTCAGCACGTCGTCACGGTTCCACTCGAAGGTAACTTTCTTGCGGTTCGTGGGCGCGCCTTTCATTTGGGTGAGCGCTTCCTTGCCGATGAAATCGTCCTTCTTCCAGCCGATATAGAAGCCATAGCCCAGTTCGAACGGGTTGACGTAATAATCTTCGATATTGTCCGACACGAAGCTGCCGCCAATCGCGCCCGAGGCTTCATAGCTATCCGCGCCCAGCCAGTCGCGGTAATCGGCCAGCATGCCGTCGCCCGTATAGATGCCGGGCAGCGGGGACGGAATCCAGCCTGATTCCAGCGTGTTGGTGGAATAGGCGCGGCTGCCGCATTGCACCAGATTGACGCCTGCATCGCGCGCGGCCTGCTGAATGGTCGAATGAATGTAATCCTTGTCCTTGTACGGTCCCCAGATTTCCAGACCCGGCGCGCCCGACATGCCGTGACGCAGCGCCTGCACGCGTTTCGATCCGATGTTGATCCAGTCCACATGGAAGAATTTGATGTCTGGCACCGGGCCGCCATTCATCTTTTCGAAGATCTTCGGCGCATCCGGTCCCTGAATCTGGAAGCGGTAATGCTCGCGCAGCACGCGTTCCCCTTCGGGGCGCGAGGGCGAACGCGGGTCATAGCGCAGGCGCACATTCCATTTGCCATAGGCGGCGGCAAACATCAGCCAGTTCGACGTCGGCGCGCGGCCCACAAGGATGTATTTATCTTCGCGCTCGCGGAAGATGATGTGATCGCCGATCACATGGCCGTTGGGGGTGACGGGCACGAAATGCTTCGCGCGGTTCAGTTCGAAATTCGCGAAGCTGTTGATGCCGTGATGGCTTAGGAATTCGGTCGCCTGCGGCCCTTCAACGATCACTTCATCCATGTGATGTGACTGGTCGAACAGCACGGCTGTCTTGCGCCAAGCTTCCTGTTCAGCGCGCCAGTTGGTGAATTCCGGCGCGACCACCGGATAGACATACATCCCGATTTTCGAGTTGCGCAGCATCTGCACCGGATTACCGGCTGCTGCCATGGCTGTTGTCAGGCTTTGCGTCATTTGATCCCCCTAAGAATGATACACAATGTATACATTAATAGGATGCCACGGGGACGAAAATCAAGGGATATCTAGGTGACGACCGCGAAGATCGACAATTTGTGTATACATATACTAATCTCGCACTAGCGCAAGACTGGGAACACCTTCGCGCTGAACCCCTTCATCAGAGAGCAGGAATTCAACATTGCGCCGCGCCGCGCGCGCATGCTCGCGCGCCAAGGCTTCGGCGCGCCCCGCCTCGCGCCCGGCAATAGCATCCAGAATCGCGATATGCTGGGCCTGCGCCACTGCCAAGGTGCGCTGAAGCGCTTCCCGCCGGTCATGATCTTCAAGAAAGGCCGAGGGCGAGGCGAAGGGCAGCGCCGTGATGCGCGCCAGCTCACGCTGCAAAGTGGCGCTCTGCGACATCAAGGCAAGCTGTAAGTGAAAGGCCGTATTGAGCGTTGAATAAGCCTCCATATCAATATCTTGTGTAGCGAGAACGCGATCAATCTCGCGCAGGGTGGCGCGGGATCGCTCCAGCTGTTCAAGGCTGATACCACGCTCCGCTGCATAGCGTGCCGCGGTACCTTCCAGCACGCCGCGCAGATCGATAGTATCCACCACATCGGCCAACGCGAAGCTGCGAACAACAAACCCCCCGCCCCTGCCGCGCTCCAGCAGACCTTCTTCGGCCAGCCGCGACAAGGCCGCACGAATCGGCGTGCGCGAGATTGCGAGCTCCTCTGCCAATGCAACCTCATAAAGTCGCGTCCCGCCCGAAATTGCCCCGCTCAAGACCCGCTGGCGCAAGGTCAATAATGCCTTTTGTGTCTGCGTCAGTGTATCTGCCATTTCCGCCCACCTAAATGTATACACATGATGATATCGAAGCGACGACTAAATGTATACATTGTCTGACATCGGCCTCCGCAAGGCCCAGCCTTCCTGAAGTCTTTGCAATCAGGGATAAGGTGCCGTTATGGGCATAGCGTAACAGGGTCCGGGCAGGTAATTGGCCTTCTTCAACGGCTCCTTGCGGCCCTTGTCCAGCGTAAAGCCGATCAATGCCCCTGCCTCTTCATCGCCTCGGATCGCCTGACTCTCGGCCCCGATCCGACTGACCAGGCCTTTTCGGGCGGTCGAGGGTCGGCTGGTCGAGGCTGAGCGCGCGGCGCTTGCTTGGCGGACCGTGCGGCCGTGTTTTTGCGATTGGTCCCCGGCCGCCAGCCAAGACCGGCCGCGAGGGCCGCCAGTTCGACGTTCAGTTCTGCGGGCCTTTCCACCAGTCGGGTCTGGCCGCAAGTCAACGCGACACCCGCATCAGGTGAAGGTTCGAAATCAAGGCAAAACCGGAAATGCGCGCCAGTGCTTTCGCCGTAGGATGACCGATTGGCCCGCGATCTCCATCAGGAATGGCGAAATACGCCGCGCAGGTTTTCGAACAGAACCCGTCAAGCTTATCGCTGGTCGGGAATTATCTGTGAACGGTTGAAAAAAAATTGCTATGGAGCGCGCAAGAATGTTGACTACGCCCATAGTTCGGTTTGCGTCTTGTGTAGTCGTGAAGAAGAACGACCCCCAAAAACGAGGAGAATGTCGTGACAAATGCCTTCACCACATCTGGCGTTTTTGGCAGTCTTCTGTCCGATCCGGAAATCGCCGCAGAATTCGGCGCGTCGGCCTTCACCACCCGCATGCTCGATTTTGAAGCAGCATGGACTCAGGCACTCGCCGCCTGCGGTGTTGTAACAACGCAGGAGGCAAACAGGGCACTGGCAGCGATCAGGGCGTTCTCCCATGACAGCCTCGGGTCTGGCAGTGACCGCGACGGGGTACCGGTGCCGAAATTGGTCGCATCCCTGAAATCCGGGCTGGATGAGAACGCAGCCCGCGCTGTGCATAGTGGGGCGACCAGTCAGGATGTGATCGACACGGCGCTGGTGTTGACCTGCCTTTCGGTACTGGACCGGCTGAGTGATCGGCTGAAGCGGGTTGTTGCGGGGCTGGACGCCTTAACCGACTGCGCCGGTGATACCACACTGATGGCCCGGACCCGGATGCAGGCGGCCTTGCCGGCAACTGTCAGCTTGCGCCTGGATGCCTGGCGCCGCCCGCTGGCAGAGCGCCTGGCGCAGTTGGAACCACTCAGGGCAGAACTTGCAGTAGTGCAGATCGGCGGCCCGATCGGCCTGCGCGATGCGCCAACTCCGTATCTTGAAGAATGTGCAGGCAAGGCCGCCGAAATATTGGGGCTGTCACTTGGTCCTGTCTGGCATACTGATCGCAGCCGCTTCGTGACGCTGGGGCATTGGCTGAGCCTGGTTGCGGGATCATTGGGCAAGATCGGACAGGATGTTACGCTGATGGCGCAGCAAGGAATTGATGAAATCGCACTGGCCGGGAGCGGCGGCTCATCCGCAATGGCGCACAAGCAGAACCCGGTTGGCGCAGAGATGCTGGTGGCTTTGGCGCGCTTTGTCGCAGGGCAGCAGGGCATTCTGGCGCAGGCGATGATCCATGAACAGGAACGCTCCGGCGCGGCATGGGCGCTGGAGTGGCTGACATTGCCAGCAATGGCAGAGACAACAGGCGCGGCGCTAACGCATGCAGAGCGGTTGATTGCGTCAATCGATCGGATCGGCGCGCCCGGCTGAATCAGCGCGCCGGGGACAGATTTGCCTCGCACCTGTCGGTCTGCGCGGCAGTGCGCGCCACAAACGCCCCCACGCGGCGAAACGCAGGTATTGTGCCGCAGGCGATGCGGCGCGCCTCACGGCTCTTTTCCGGCAGCGGTCTTGCGCAAACTCAGCATCTCATGCGCCTGCTCTCATGTAGCGACCTGGCGTTCATATTTTCCAGGCAATTCGAACGTGCGTCGCACCAGCGCCGCATTCGAGGATGGGCGATGCACGGCATGTCACCGAGCTGGTCGGCAAGCTGCTGAACGCCTTCGACGAGTTGTTTCCCGAAACCATCGCATCCGACAACTTCAAATCCATAGTGTCCGGCGCCCCCCCCAACTCACCCGTCATGATGAAAATGATCGCATCAACACCAGAGGCGACGAACTTGTTGATCTGGTCGAGTCGGCGCGCTAAGTCGTTTTGTGCGTCTTCGACCTGCAGTCTCACGCCGTCCATTTAGACCGCCATATCGATCATGCCCTCGCGCAGAACGCTCAGGAAGGTGCCATCAAACAGGGCCAATCGAGAAATGTTCAGCATCTAGAAACTGATGCGGCATGGTCCAAAGAAGTCGGGATAGCACGGGAGCCGAACTTATCGCCCCGCCAAATCTTTTATCATCCGGCGCGATACCAAGCAGATCGACACGAGTCACCGTTGTTGCCCGGAACGGATTTTGCACTTCAGACATAGCAGCCGTCACTCGGACTAACCCGGTAGCTCTTGGGTCAAATCTTGGAACGTTCCTATTGACATGAATTTCAGACTCGCTATAGAAAAATGGAACGATCCAATTTCTTGGGGAGGAGCCTGGATGAATTGGGGCTTTGTGGGCGCGAGCACGATCGCCGGGCAATACATGGCAGCGGCCATTCGCGCGCAAAGCCGTGGGGACTTGCGATGGGTCATCAGCAACAACCCGGAACGGGCTGCTGAATTTGCGCAAACCCACAGGGCAGCGCTGCACGGAACCGAACTACAGCAAGCGTTGGTAGACGCAACCGTGACAGCAGTTTACATTTCGTCCACCAACGAAAAACACCACGCGCAGGCCTTGGCCGCCATCGCCGCGGGCAAGCATGTGCTGTGTGAAAAACCGCTCGCGCTGTGCGTTCGGGACGCGGCTGAGATGGTAGACGCCGCCGAGCGTGCGGGAGTCACTTTGGCAACCAATCACCATTTGCGCAGCGCAGGCAGCATTCGGGCCATCCGCGACCTGATCGCAGCGGGTCGGATCGGTCGGGTCCTGTCTGTCCGTGTGTTCCATGCAGTGGAATTGCCGCCACATCTGCGGGGCTGGCGGTTGGACAACCCCGGCGCGGGCGGTGGGGTCATCTCGGATTTGACTGTCCACAATGCCGACCTTGTGCGTTTTCTGTTGGCAGAAGACCCGATCTCCGTCATGGCCGAAATGGACACTACCGGCTTGGGCCAAGGGGTCGAAGACAGCGCGATGTCGGTTTGGGCCATGCCCTCGGGCGCAATGGTATTCAGCCATGAAAGCTTCACCCATCCTTACGCGGCCTCTGGGGTCGAAGTGCATGGCACCTCCGGGTTGATCATGGCACGCGGTGTGCTTGCCCAAGACCCGGTGGGCGAGATTGATCTGGTGACACAACAAGGCACAACCCGCATCGCCTTTGACCAGGGGGGTATTTACGAGCGCGTTGTCACGGATTTCATCGCAGCCATCGACGATCAGCGCGCACCGGCTGCCTCTGGCCGCGATGGGCTGAAATCGCTGCAGATCGCAGAGGCTGTACGCGTGGCCGCGCTGACCGGCCAAAGACAGCCAATAAATTACGGAGAATTCCTGTGACCAAACTCACCTCTGCCGCTACAGCCGCAGCGCGTATTCCTGACGGGGCGGTTGTCACGGTGTCCTCCTCTTCGGCGCTTGGGTGTCCGGATCTGGTACTGGCGGCTATTGGACAACGCTTTGACGCAGACGGGCATCCGCGCGGCCTGACGACGATCCACCCGATCGCCGCAGGCGATATGTATGGGGTGAAAGGGGTCGATCACATCGCCAAGGATGGCTTACTCACGCGCATCCTTGGGGGCTCTTACCCCTCTGGCCCCTCCAGCAAGCCTATGCCTGAAATCTGGAAAATGATCGTGGAAAACCGGGTGGCAGCGTATAACGTCCCCTCGGGCGTGCTGTTTGACATGAACCGCGACGCTGCTGCCAATCGCCCCGGTGTGCTGACGCAAGTCGGGCTCGAAACTTTTGTCGATCCAATCCGCGAAGGCTGCGCCATGAACGCGCGTGCGGCCCAAGCGCCCATCGTTGCGCGGGTGGAATTCGGCGGGCAAACGTGGCTGCACTTCCCAAACATCATCCCAAATGTGGCCATCATCCGCGCAACGACGGCCGATGAACATGGCAACCTGACTTACGAACACGAAGGCGCCTATCTGGGCGGGCTGGAACAGGCGATCTGCGTGCGCAATCATGGCGGGCTGGTGATTGCCCAAGTCAGCCGCATGACCAAACATGGCTCGCTGCGCCCGCATGATGTGCGCGTGCCCGGTCATCTAGTGGATATGGTTGTCCTTGACCCCGATCAGAAGCAGACCTGCGAAACGCTCTATGATCCAGCGATTTCAGGTCAGATCATGCGGCCATGGGACAGTTTCACCCGCGCCGATTACGGGATCGAAAAGATCATCGCCCGCCGCGCCGCAATGGAATTGCGCCCCGGCATGACGGCCAATCTGGGATTTGGGATTTCGGCTATTGTGCCGCGTATCCTGCTCGAAGAGGGACATCCCGAAAGCGTCACCTGGGCCATCGAGCAGGGGGCGGTGGGTGGTATGCCACTAACAGGTTTTGCATTCGGCTGTGCATCAAATGCTGATGCTTTCGTGCCCTCCCCCCAACAGTTCATTTATTTTCAAGGCGGGGGGTTCGATATGTCCTTTCTGTCATTTCTGGAAGTGGACGCGGAGGGGAATGTCAATGTCTCAAAGCTGGGCAAAAAACCCTACCTGACAGCGGGGTGCGGTGGGTTCGTCGATATCACCTTCGGAGCAAAGAAGATCGTGTTTTCAGGTTGGTTTGAAGCGGGCGCTGAAATCGCGCTGACGCCCGAGGGGATAAAGGTTGTCACCCCTGGTAAATTCACCAAAATGGTCGAAGCTGTCGAGCATGTCACCTTCTCGGGCAAGCGCGCGCGGGCCATTGGGCAAGAGGTGCTCTATATCACCGAGCGCTGTGTCATCCGTCTGAGCGAAACGGGCCTGATTGCCACTGAAATCATGCCCGGCATTGATCCTGCGCGCGACATTGTGGCGGCATCAGGTGGGCGCGTACAGATCGCGCCTGATGCCATCACCTTGCCGCTTTCGCTGCTGGCCGATGCGCCGATGGGGTGGGGCAAATGAGCCATGTCCACCTGAGCAGGCATGGCAAACTGGCCGAGCTGACGCTCGACAATCCCGCCAGAATGAACGCCTTCACAGTCGCGATGCTGGACCAGTTGGCGGCCCATCTTGATGAGATCGAGCGCGATCGTTCGGTCGCCGCAGTGATGCTGACCGCAACAGGCGACCGCGCCTTTTGCACAGGTGCGGATATCATGGCGTGGGGCGGGCTGACCCCGGCTGAATTTGCCCGCCACTGGGTGCGCGATGGGCACCGGATTTTCGACCGCCTGGCGCGGCTAAGCAAACCGACGGTTGCCGTTCTGAATGGCCCCGCTTTTGGTGGTGGTCTGGAACTCGCCGCTGCCTGCGATCTGCGGGTCATGGCGACCGGCGCCAGCCTTGCCCTCCCCGAGGCTGGCGTCGGCATCGTTCCGGGCTGGTCGGGCACGCAGCGGCTGTTGCGGCTGATGCCTGAACCGATGGTCAAGGAAATGGCGCTGTTCGGGCACCGAATCAAAGCCGACCGCGCCTTGGACTGTGGCTTTGTGGCGGCAGTGGGCGATAATCCGCGCACGCTGGCAATGGGGCTGCTCGAGCGCGCACTGTCGCTGTCGCCGCGCGCCGTCGAGATTTCCAAAGCCATGATCCACGCCGCCCAGAACGAAGATCGCGCTGCAATGGTGGAAGCGCTGGGAAGCGCCGCCATCGCCGCGACCGAGGACCGCAGCGAAGGCGTCGCAGCCTTCCGCGACAAGCGCAAACCGGAATTTTCAGGAAACTAAGCATGACCCACCTTCATATTCTGGCCGATCAGACCGTGGCGCTGCCTGATGCGCCCTATCAGGCACTCCATTTCATTGACGGTGTGGCGCAGGGCAGCGCGGATGGGCAGGTGTCCGAACGGATTTCGCCCTCGCACGGGGTTGTGGTCAGCCGCGCGGCCTTGGGGTCCGAACGTGAAACAGACGCCGCGATTAAGGCCGCGCGCGCAGCTTTCGATGATGGCCGCTGGAGCCGCCTTTCGGGCAAGGCCCGCGCCACTGTCCTGACCAAGGTGGCCGATCTGATTGAAGCCAATGTCGAAAAGCTGGCGCTTCTGGAAACGCTTGAAAGCGGCAAGCCCATCGCGCAGGCGCGGGGCGAATGTGGCGGAGCCGCAGACTTGTGGCGCTATGCGGCATCACTTGCGCGGACCAGCCACGGCGACAGTCATAACACACTTGGCGAGGACATTCTGGCGGTCGTGCTGAAAGAACCGATTGGCGTGGTGTCCATCATCACGCCGTGGAATTTTCCCTTCTGGATTCTAAGCCAGAAACTGCCCTTCGCCTTGGCAGCGGGCTGCACCTGTGTCGTGAAGCCGTCCGAAATGACGCCCTCCACCACGTCGATGCTGGCCGAGTTTCTGATGGCAGCGGGCCTGCCTGCAGGGGTCTGCAACATTGTGCTGGGCTATGGCGATCCGGTCGGTAGCATGATGAGCACGCATCCGGATGTGGACATGGTCACGTTCACCGGATCAACTGCTGTAGGCAAGCTGATCACCAAATGCGCGGGCGAGACGCTGAAAAAGGTCGCGCTCGAACTAGGTGGCAAGAACCCGCAGGTGATTTTTCCAAATTGTGATCTGGAAGGTGCGGCCGATGCCGTGACCTTCGGAATTTATTTCAATGTTGGCCAATGCTGCAATTCATCCAGCCGGATCATCGTGCATGAAGATATCGTAGACGATTTCGTTGCCCGCGTGGTGGCCCTGTCGAGGCAGGTGCGCTTCGGCAATCCGCTACACGAAGATACGCAAGTGGGCGCGATTGTCACGCCCGAGCATGTCGTCAGGATTGACGGCTATGTGCACGATGCTGTCGCTGCGGGCGCGGAGCTTTGCCTTGGGGGCGGCGCGCTCGACGTACCGGGACTGGGGCGGCAATTCTTTCAGCCCACCGTGCTGCGCGGCGTGACGCCCGACATGGCGATTGCACGTGAAGAAGTGTTCGGGCCAGTTCTGGTCGTGCTGACCTTTCGCACGCTGGACGAGGCCATCGCGCTTTGCAATGACGCGACCTATGGTCTGTCCGCAGGTATCTGGTGCGACGATGTACATACCTGCCTGGACTTCAGCCGCCGCGCAGCGGCGGGCACAATCTGGACCAATACATGGATGGACGGCTTTCCCGAAGTGAGTTTCGGAGGAGTCAAGCAATCCGGCCAAGGCCGCGAGATCGGCCAATACGGCTTTGACGAATTCCTCGAGGTGAAATCGCTTGTCATGCGGATCGGCCGCACACGCGCGCCTTGGGTGAAAACCGCCTGACACCCGACAGGGACAGGCCCAGCGGACGCAACAGGAGGAGACCTACATGCGTGGCTATCTTGGGAAGAAATCAGTACTTGTCACTGCCTTGCTGGCCAGCACCAGCATCGCACAGGCCGCAGATGTGGAAGTTCTGCATTGGTGGACCTCGGGCGGGGAGGCCGCGGCGCTAAACGTTCTGAAAACCGATCTTGCGGGCCAGAGCATCGGCTGGGTCGATATGCCTGTGGCAGGTGGTGGTGGCGAAGCTGCGATGACCACTTTGCGCGCGCGCGTGACGGCGGGCAATGCGCCGACTGCCGTTCAGATGCTGGGCTTTGACATTCTGGACTGGGCTGCGGAAGGCAAGCTGGCCAATCTGAACGATGTTGCAGCCGAGGAGGGCTGGGACGCCGTTGTACCCGCCGCCCTGCAGGGCTTTGCCAAGTTCGAAGGTAACTGGGTTTCGGCCCCCGTGAACGTCCACTCCACCAACTGGGTCTGGGCGAACAAGGCCATTCTGGACGAGTTGGGCATTGCCCAGCCCGAAAGCTGGGACGATTTCGTTGTCGCCCTGCAAAAGGTCAAGGATGCAGGCAAGGTCGCGCTCGCCCATGGTGGGCAGGCATGGCAGGACGCAACGGTATTTGACAGCGCCGTTCTGTCCGTGGGCGGCACTGACTTCTACACCAAAGCCTTTGTCGAGCTGGACGAGCAAGCCCTTGGCTCGGATCAGATGGTCGAGGTGTTCAACCGCATGGCCACCTTGCGCGGATTTGTGGACAGCAATTTCTCGGGGCGCGACTGGAACCTCGCCTCTGCCATGGTCATCAATGGCGAGGCTGCCTTCCAGATCATGGGCGACTGGGCCAAGGGTGAATTCCTGAACGCGGGCAAAGTGCCGGGGGATGATTTCCTGTGCTTCCGCGTGCCGGGCACGCAAGGCGCGGTCAGCTTCAACTCGGACCAGTTCGCCATGTTCGCGCAGGCCGATGCAGGCGCACAGACCGCTCAGGGCGAAATGGCCCGCGCGATCATGTCGCCGAGCTTCCAGTCGGCATTCAACGTCGTGAAAGGGTCGGTGCCTGCGCGCACGGATGTCCCCAACGACGCCTTTGACGCCTGCGGCAAGCAAGGCATGGTGGATCTGGCCGATGCCGCAGCCAATGGGCGTCTGGTGGGGTCCATCGCGCATGGTCATGCCAACCCAGCGGCTGTCAAGAACGCGATCTATGACGTGGTGACGGCACATTTCAACGGCGAGTATGACGCGGCTACCGCTGCGGCAAATCTGGTCAACGAAGTGATGGCCGCGCAGTAACACGCTTGCCTTACCAGAATTTCAGAGGGGGGGGCGACCCCCCTCTGATACCGGCGCCACGCTCAGCGTAGCGCCCCGCGATATCTCACGGCGAAGGAGACCCCATGTCCACGCCTGCATCCCCTGTTGATTTTCGGACCCGTTTGCAGGACTGGATCCCGAAACTGGTCCTGTCCCCCTCGCTCGCCGCGATGCTGGTCTTTGTCTATGGCTTCATCGCCTTCACGGTTTACCTGAGCTTTTCCAATTCCCGCATGCTGCCCAGCTATGACCTGATCGGGCTTGAAAACTACGTCCGGCTTTGGAACCTGTCCGCTTGGTGGACGGCGGTTGGAAACCTCGCGATCTTTGCGACGCTCTATATCTCAATCTGCACGATCATCGGCCTGACACTGGCAATCCTGCTCGACCAGAAAATCCGGGGCGAGGGTGTTCTGCGGCCTATCTACCTCTATCCAATGGCGCTCAGTTTCATCGTGACGGGGACAGCTTGGAAATGGATCATGGATCCCGGCATTGGGCTCGAAAACACCATGCATTTGTGGGGCTGGACCAGTTTTCAGTTCAACTGGATCAAGGACCGCAACATGGCGATCTATTGCGTGGTCATCGCCGCTGTCTGGCAAACATCGGGGTTCGTGATGGCCATGTTTTTGGCGGGCCTTCGGGGCATTGACAACGAAATTCTGAAAGCCGCGCAAATCGACGGGGCATCAAACTGGAACCTGTACCGGCGGATTGTAATTCCGCTTCTGCGCCCGGCCTTCCTGTCGGCCTTCGTCATCCTCGCGCATCTGGCCGTCAAATCCTATGACCTGATCATCGCTCTGACAGGCGGCGGACCGGGGCGGGCGACGGAATTGCCCGCGACCTTCATGTATTCCTACACCTTCACCCGCAATTCCATGGGGATCGGGGCGGCCTCGGCCGTGATCATGCTCATGACCATCGCTGCGATCATGACCCCATACCTTTATGCCGAGTTGAAGGAGAAGAAGTGATGGCCGCGATAGAGCAAGATACCGCCGTTCGCACCAGTCTGGTCACGCGCATCTTCATCTACGGGATACTCCTGATCTTTTTGGCCTTCTACCTGATGCCGCTTTTCGTGATGGTGGCCAACTCGCTCAAACCCTTGGCCGAGATCACGGGCGGCAACATGATGGCGCTGCCCCGGCAATGGACGCTCGATCCCTGGCGCTCAGCATGGTCCACGGCCCAGATCGGGGTCGAGCCGACGGGCTTGCGGCCCTACTTCATCAATTCGATCCTGATGGTGGTGCCTGCGGTGGTGATTTCAACCATCCTTGGCGCGCTCAATGGCTATGTGCTGACGAAATGGACCTTTCGCGGCGACAAGATCATTTTCGGGCTTTTGCTGTTTTCCTGCTTCATTCCGTTTCAGATCGTGCTGATTCCTATGGCAACAGTTCTGGGGCAATTAGGGCTTGCAGGTTCCATTCCAGGGCTGGTGCTGGTGCATGTGGTCTATGGGATCGGGTTTTCGACCCTCTATTTCCGCAACTACTACGCGGCCTTCCCGACCGAATTGGTGCGTGCTGCCATGATCGACGGCGCAGGCTTCTTTCGCATCTTCTGGCGCATCATGCTGCCGGTATCGGGGCCTATCATCGTCGTGACGGTCATCTGGCAATTCACCAATATCTGGAACGACTTTCTGTTCGGCGCATCCTTTGGCGGGCGCAACCAGCCTATGACGGTAGCATTGAATAACCTCGTGCAGTCATCAACGGGCGTTAAGGAATACAATGTGCATTTCGCAGGCGCGATCCTGGCCGCGCTTCCGACACTGATCGTCTACATCGTCGCGGGCCGCTATTTCGTGCGCGGTCTGATGGCGGGATCGGTGAAAGGCTAGCCAGTCGACCGCCGGGGGGCTGCACCCCCCCGGCGGTCAGTTCAACCCATGCCCAGCGTTGCAACGGAATACGGGCGAACGTTTGAAAGGAATACCAAAATGAAGGCTTTGTCCATAACCGCGATCCTGCTTGCCACAGCCAGTCCGATCTTGGCCGACCCCGCAGTCGAGGTGATGCATTTCTGGACCTCTGGCGGCGAAGCGGCCGCTCTTGGCGTCGTCCGCGACAAGGTCATGGCGGACGGGGTTGCATGGATCGACGCGCCTGTGGCCGGGGGTGGCGGGGATGCAGCGAAAACTGCGCTTCAGACGCGGATTGCCAGTGGCAACCCGCCCGCAGCGATGCTGATGCTGGGCCAGAACATCGTAGATTGGGCGAATGAGGGGCTGCTTGGCAATGCCGATGCGTTGGCCACCGCACAGGGCTGGGATGCCGCGCTTCCCTTGGCCGTGCAGGAATTTACCAAGATTAACGGCAATTATGTGTCAGTTCCAACGAATGTGCATCGCACTGATATGATCTGGGCCAGCAAGGCGGCCTTTGACAAGATCGGCGCGTCCTATCCGACAAGCTGGGCCGAATTAAACGCGCTTGCGCCGCGCTTCCGCGAGGCTGGCATCATCCCGCTCGCCCATGGCGGGCAAGCTTGGC
Source organism: Natronohydrobacter sp. (assembly GCA_020832555.1). Lineage (GTDB taxonomy): Bacteria > Pseudomonadota > Alphaproteobacteria > Rhodobacterales > Rhodobacteraceae > Roseinatronobacter. The sequence continues at coordinate 18,565 of JAFIEM010000042.1, forward strand.
AAGAAGCGTACATGTTTGAAGCGGTCGCAGCCGGCGTGGGCGGCGCGGAATTCTACCGCAAGGCGCTGATCGAATTGGATGACGCTACCCTGCGCGGCCCGGAAATGGTCGCTGTGTTCGAGCAACTTGCCCAATTGCGCAGCATGGTGGACCCAAATTTCCCCGGACGGGATTGGAACCTTGCCTCGGCCATGGTGATCAATGGCGAAGCGGCGATGCAAATCATGGGCGATTGGGCCAAGGGTGAATTCACCAATGCCGGTAAGCAGCCGGGGGCGGATTATGCTTGCATTCCCGTACCAAAGGACAATGGCGATGGCTTTGTCTATCTGGTAAATTCGCTGTCGCTGTTTGCACAGACCGACCCAAAGGCACAGACCGCGCAAGAGGTTCTGGCCTCTGCCATCATGGACCCGGCGGTGCAGATCGCCTTCAATCAGGCCAAGGGCGCCATCCCCGCACGCACCGATATTGACCTGTCCGCGCTGGATGCCTGCGCGCAGCAGACCTCCCACGCCTTGGCCGCGAATGATGCAGGCGGGACGGCAGTGCCCACTTTCGCAGGCACACATGCCGCCGATGCCGCAGTTGTAGGGGCCGCGACGGATGCCATCACGCTGTTCTTCAACTCCGACATGCCCGCCGAAGACGGGGCTGCGTCACTTGCGGACGCGATTGCCGCAGCACTTTAACAACCGGGCCGCGTCGGCTTAGCCTGGCGCGGCTTTTTTCCACCACCGAATGACACAGGGACACTGCAATGGGATTTCTTGATATCCGCAACGTGACCAAATCCTATGGCGCTGTCGAAGTGCTGCACCGGGTCGATATCTCGGTTCAGGAGGGCGAGTTTCTGGTGCTTGTCGGCCCCTCGGGTTGTGGCAAGTCCACACTTCTGAACATGATCGCGGGGCTGGAGGGGATTTCCTCGGGCGAGATTGCGATCAAGGGGCGCGTGATGAATGGCGTGCATCCGTCCAAGCGCAATATCGCGATGGTGTTCCAAAGCTACGCGCTTTACCCCAATATGACCGTGGCGCAAAATATCACTTTCGGGCTGGAAATGCACGGCACGCCAAAAGCCGAACGTCAGGCGGCGCTGGAAAAGGTGGGCAAGCTGTTGCAGATCGAAGGGCTTTTGAACCGCAAGCCGGGGCAATTGTCGGGCGGTCAACGTCAGCGCGTGGCGATGGGGCGCGCGCTGGTGCGCGATCCTGATGTGTTCTTGTTCGACGAACCGCTGTCGAACCTTGACGCGAAGCTGCGCGTCGATATGCGGACCGAAATCAAGAAACTGCACGAGAAGCTGAAAACCACCATCGTCTATGTCACCCATGACCAGATCGAGGCGTTGACCCTCTCCACCCGGATTGCGGTGATGTACAAGGGCTATGTCCAACAGCTTGGTACACCCAAGGAAATCTACGACGCCCCCGCGAATGTCTATGTGGCAACCTTCATGGGCAGTCCGGCGATGAATGTCATTCCCGCGAAAGTGGTGGTGCAGGACGGAACGCCGCATGCGCAGATCAAGGATGCTAACGGGGCGGATCATATGCTGAAATTCAGCCAGCCCAATCTGGTCTCTTGGGCGGGGCGCGATATCCTGCTGGGTATCCGGCCAGAGGCGATCACTGATCCTGAAAGTGCTGACCGCAATTCGGGCAATATCGTGCGGCTGCGCAACCGGGTGGGCGTGACCGAACCGGCGGGTGCTGATACCTTCGTGACGCTGGAACTGGGTGGTAAGGATGTGACCGCGCGGATGCGGGCGGATGTCACTGTGCGCTCGGGTCAGGACTTCGAATTTGCGATCAACATGGAAAAGGCCGTGGCCTTTGATCCAAAGACCGAAGACCGTATCAGACCATGAACAGACCAGACGTCCTCATTATCGGGTCCGGGATCGGTGGCGCGACGATGGCGGCGTCCTTGGCCCCCACTGGCAAGTCCATTCTGATCCTCGAACGGGGGGAGCATCTAGTGCCCTCGGCGCTGGACCGCGATGACGGCGCGATTTTCGCGCAAGGTGTCTTCCGTCCAAGCGAGACATGGCTTGATGGCAATGACACGCCGTTCAACCCCGGCAATTACTATTACGTCGGCGGCAATTCCAAATTCTATGGCGCGGTGCTGATCCGCTACCGCGCGCAGGATTTCGCCCCTGTGCAGCATATGGGTGGCAGAACACAGGGCTGGCCGTTCGACTATGCCGAACTTGAACCGTTTTACGCGCAAGCTGAGCAGCTTTATCAGGTGCGTGGTCAGATCGGGCAGGACCCGACCGAGCCGCCACATACCACACCATATCCCCATCCCCCTATCCCCGACGAACCCGCAATCGCAGCGCTGCGTGCGCGACTGGCCAAGGTGGGGCTGCACCCTGCCAGCTTGCCTTTGGGCGTGGACTTGGACCGTTGGCTTGCACGGGCGCGCACCCCTTGGGACGCATTCCCCGACACCACGGGCGGCAAGATGGATGCCGAAACCGCGGCTTTGGCTACCGCCCTGCGGCACAGGAATGTGCAGTTGCGCACCAAGGCGCAGGTCACGCGCCTGCACACGCGGCCCGATGGCACAATCGGCAGTGTCGAGCTCGCCTCGGGAGAAAGGCTGGAAGCAGGTCAAATCGTTCTGGCCACCGGTGCTGTTCAGACGGCGGCCCTGTTGCTCAGGTCAGCCAACGCTGATTTCCCGACGGGTCTGGCCAATCGGTCAGACCAGGTCGGTCGAAATTTCATGAACCACAATTGCTCAGCTGTGCTGGCCATCCATCCGCTGTGGAAGAACGACGCGATCTATCAGAAAACCCTGATGATCAACAATTATTACCTGTCCGGGGGACCGGATGACGCGCCCTTGGGAAATATCCAGCTTCTGGGCAAGATTTCCGGCAAGATCCTGCACGCCTCCAGCAACATGCCGCGCGTGCTGGCACATTGGATCGCGCGCCATTCGGTTGACCTCTATGCAATGTCCGAGGATCTGCCTGATCCTGAAAGCCGCGTCACGTTGCAAAACGGACAAATCAGGCTGGATTGGAAACGCTCGAACTGGCAGGCGCATCTGGCGCTGGTGGCAAAGCTGAAGCGCAAGTTGCGCGAAGCAGGTTATCCGATCGTGCTGTCGCGCCCCTTTGACCGGCGCACGCCCTCGCATCAATGCGGCACAGCGCGGATGGGACGCGACCCGCGCGCGAGCGTTGTTGACCCGTGGTGCCGCGCGCATGACCATGCAAACCTGTTTATCACCGATGCCTCGGTCCTGCCTAGTTCGGCGGCTGTGAATCCGGCTTTAACCATCGCGGCTCTGGCCATCCGGACGGCGCAGCACATGACGCATACAGACCTCGCCTAACGCGCGGGACAGGAGGGCCACATGGCCAAAAGCTACGATTTCATTATCATCGGCGGCGGGTCCGCCGGATCGGTACTGGCCGGGCGGTTGTCCGAAGATCCCGCTGCGGAGATCTTGCTGCTGGAGGCAGGAGGCACGGACCGCCACCCGTTTTATCATCTGCCTGCGGGCTTTGCGAAAATGACGAAGGGCATCGGGTCCTGGGGCTGGGACACGGTTCCGCAAAAGCACATGCAAAACAAGGTGTTTCGCTACACCCAGGCCAAGGTCATCGGCGGCGGCTCAGCCATCAACGCCCAAATCTACACGCGCGGGAACCCACAGGATTATGACGATTGGCGGCAGATGGGCTGCACGGGCTGGGGCTATGACGATGTGCTCCCCTATTTCCGCAAGGCTGAGGACAACGAGACCCATGACAACAAATTCCACGGCAAGGGCGGCCCGCTAGGCGTGAGCGAGCCGCGCGCGCCCCTGCCCATTTGCGAAGCCTATTTCGAAGCAGCAGCGGCGCTAGGGATTCCGCGAAACTTTGACATCAACGGCGAAAAGCAGGACGGGGTTTGTTACTATCAGTTGAACCAGCGCCATGTGCGCCGATCCTCGGCCGCGATGGCCTTTCTCACGCCCAACCGCCACCGCAAGAACCTGCATATCCGCCTCGGCGCGCAGGTCCGACGCGTGGTTGTCGAAAACAGCCGTGCGGTTGGGGTCGAGATGATGGACGGCACGCGCCTGACCGCGCGCCACGAGGTGATCCTCGCCGCGGGGGCCATAGGCTCGCCGCGCTTGCTACAATTGTCAGGCATCGGCCCAGCGGACCATCTGTCCGGCTTTGGGATAAAGGTCATCCACGACCAGCCGCAGATCGGGGCGAATTTGCAGGACCATCTGGACCTCTATTGCATTGCGGAGCTTTCTGGCCCCTATAGTTATGACCGCTATGCTAAACCGCATTGGGCCGCAATTGCGGGGCTGCAATATCTGCTAGCGCGCAAGGGGCCTGTCGCCTCGTCGCTTTTTGAAACGGGGGGCTTCTGGTATGCGGATCCCGCCGCACGCTCGCCCGATCTGCAGTTCCATCTGGGACTGGGGACAGGGATCGAACACGGCGTGGTGTCCATGCCACAAGGGGGCATTACGCTGAATTCCTGCTATCTGCGCCCCCGCTCGCGTGGGTCGGTACGGCTGCAAAGCGCCGACCCCGACAAAGCGCCCCTGATCGACCCGAACTATCTGCAAGACCCGCTCGACAAGGAAATGACTATTCGCGGGCTGAAGCTGACGCAGCAAATCCTTGCACAAGCGCCGCTGAAAAAGTTCATTCTGGCTGAACGCTTGCCAGGGCCGGATGTGCGCACAGATGCCGATTATTTCAACTTCATCTGCCAACACTCCAAGACCTCGCATCATTGCGCGGGGACCTGCCGGATGGGGGCGGATGCGGACGCAGTCGTGGACCCACAGCTGCGCTTCAACGGGATTGACGGGTTGCGGATCGTGGATAACTCGATCATGCCGACAGTCATTTCTTCGAACACCAACGCCGCTGCAATCATGATAGGGGAAAAAGCCGCTGACATGATCAAGGCCGATTACAGGATGGCCCTCGCATGATCAGACACATTGTTCTTATCCGTTTCACCCCCTTGACCACCGATGCGCAGGTGGCCGACCTGTTCGACGAATTGGCCCGGATCAAGGGCAAGGTTCCGGGCTTGCTGGAGATCACATCAGGCAAAAGCGAAAGCCCCGAACAAATGGAGCGCGGCTATATGCACGGCTTTGTGGTGGATTTCACTGATTGGAACGCGCTGCAAGCCTATCAGGATCACCCAGAGCATCAAGTGCTTGGGGCAAAGCTGGTTGCAGCTGCGGTCGGAGGCAAGGACGGTATTCTGTGTTTCGATCTGGCCTGTTAAGCTGCGGGACTGTCCAGAACACCCAAATAACTTGAAGTTTGGGTGTTTCTGGCATCACTTTGAAAGGCTACACCATGGCAGGATTGGACCAGATGAGCGTTACGCGCAGACCAACCATCATTGATGTGGCCAAACATGCGGGCGTTTCAAAATCGACTGTCAGTCTTGTGCTGCGAAACAGCCCTGCCGTACGCGAAGAAACGCGGGTTCTGGTCCGCAATGCCATGGCCGAGATCGGCTATGTCTATAATCGCGCGGCGGCCAATTTGCGTATGTCCAATGCGGGGCTGGTAGGGCTTGTCATCAACGATCTGCGCAACCCGTTCTTTACAGAATTCGCGACCTCGCTCCAGATGGCCTTGGCCGATCGCGGCTATTCGACTGTGATCGCGAATACCGATGAAAGCCCGACGCTACAGGATCAGGTCGTGGGGTCCATGATCGAACATGGGGTGTCTGCACTGATCCTGTGCGCGGCCTATGGCGATACGGCCATGACATTTGACGCGGCAATGCGGGGTGGTATCCCGACATTACAGATGCTGCGGCGCGTGGATAATCGGCTGGACAGGTTTCCCCTGATCGCGCCCGATTATCTGTCAGGCAGCCTGGCCGCGACGCAGCACTTGATCGAACAAGGCGCACGCCGGATTGCCTTTGTGGGCGGGCTTGCGGGCCGGGCTGTGACCGAAGAACGCAAGGCCGGGTATCTGCAAGTTCTGGCGCAGCATGATCTGGAGCCTGTGGTGCTGACCGGCAAATCCAGCCGCGCTTTCGGGCGCGATGCCGCGCGGCGGCTCTTTGCGGAAGCCGGCGGCGTGGACGCGGCTGTGTGTTTCAACGATCTGGTGGCTTTGGGGATGCTGTCGGGCTGCCACGAAGTCGGCTGGAATATTGGCACCGATTTTCTGATCGTGGGCTTCGACGATATTGAGGAGGTAGCGCAATCCTACCCCGCCCTCTCGTCCGTACATTGCGACATTGCCGGGATTGGTATCACAGCGGCGCAAACAGTGGTGGACTGGATCGAGAACGGTAATCCGCCCCCACCTGAAACACGCACAAAGGTCAGCCTGTCGGTTCGGCAATCCAGCGGGGCGCTTGCACGATACCTGCTCTGAATGGTGGGGCGCTCAGGCGACCTGCGGAACGGTGTTTTTGGGCAGTCGCGCGCTTGGATGGCGGATCACCTCGGCTGCAAAGACTTGGGCGATGGTGATTACCTGTGCAGGCGCATGGCCCGGCAGGCGGGCGGACAGGTAGTCTGCATTGAATCCGTCGCCCGCGCCCTTGGTATCGCGACTGCCGGACACAGCGGGAATATCATGAACCCGGAGCATGCTTCATCATCAAAACTTGGCAAGGCGATATCAGTCAGGGCTGAAGCCCGCGCGATGGCGTCGCGTTCATAATCCGGCGATCGCCAAGGCCTCAGGCGGATATTGGGATCAAAAGAAATCCGCGCCCGATCACGCTCACATCCACTCCATCGGCGCAGGCCTCGACCGCGAAGGTTTCAGACATACGGGTCTGACTGACCTTGGTCACTGACCCCGCATTCGCACGGTCCTCTAGCAGTTGTACCATCCGCCAGGCCGTGTTGAACGTACAGCCTGCAAAACCGTGTTGGCATAGCCCCCGCCAAGTGGTCGAATTCCACCGCAGCCTCGCCCAGGCAGATTGTGTTCTGACCCTGAAACCTGTCATTGCTGCCTATCCTGCGCCAGATTGTAAACCGCACCGGTCAGCCAGGCGGGCCAGTCGCGCTCAAAGAACGGTTTGGCGTCTTCGTTAAAACGTCGGACAGCGCGCGTTGTGATCGAGAGTTGGCCATCCACCCTCTGCACGACGATTTGCATCTCCTTGTCCTGCGCCCGCTCGGACCGGAAGCGCACATCGTGCAGCGGACCGGATTTCGACATGGGCAGCGCATCACCCGCCGGATCACAGATGGCTCGCGCCCCGCGGCTGCCGCCGCCTGCGCGAATGTAGTGGTCCAAAGCGGATAGAACCGCCTCTGACGCCAAGGCCATTTGCTGCCACTGCACAACGCGGGCAATCTCGGACTTGCGCTGAAAGCTGATCCCCTGCGCGGCAATCGCGTGATTGAGCGCTCGCGCTTCGCTCAAAGCAGTTGCGGCATTCTCCGGTGAGCATAGAATGCCCGCGTGATCGCTCATCCGGGCCTGAACTTGCGTTTTGATCGCGCGCAAGGTCAGCGGGCTTTCAGGGCGGAGTAGCTTCTCGAGATCACCAATCGCGTGATCCAGGGCAACATGCAGCGCCGCATCCGCGACCCCCGCAGAAACACCCAACGCCCCCAGATGCTCGCCCACGCGCGTGCCCAGCACCTGCCCTGCATTCAACGCTGCCCCGCCGGGACGGGTTACACCATGTGTTCCAGCGGCCTCACCAATCGCATAAAGGCCGCTCAGGCTGCTGCGGCCCCAGGTATCGACGGCAATCCCGCCATTCATGTGTTGGTTATTGACCGCAAATTCCAACGGATTGCGGCGGATATCGACTTTGTAGCGAAGGTAAAGCTCGATCGAGAGCGGGTTCATGTGCTGCAAGCGCTCGATGGGCAAGTCTTGCGTCGCACCCGCCTTGCCCAGATAGGCCGCGACATCCGGATCGAGCCGCGACAGACTGAAGCGCAGATCGCCGGGCACGGGCAGCGGGTTTCGGTTGAAATCCATGAACACCCGCCGCCCGGCCTGATTTTCGCGCGTAATCGCCAGATCAATCAGGCTGGAACCGAAATCGAGCATCCGCGTCGCATGGAAGGGCCATTGATACCCTTTGCGAAAGATATTCGATACCAGTTCCTGCGTGTTGCGGTAATACTGCGCCAGAAAGTTATGCTCGGCCCCATCCGCTCCAACCGAATAGATATAGGGCAGCGCCTGCATATAGGTGCCCGACAGGTTCCACGGAAAGCCCTCACGACGTGTGCCGATGCCAAACTGGCTTTCGGTCAGGTTTACAAGCGCCACCCCGGCTTCCAGCGCCAATCCAAGCGCCCCAAAACAGCCGTTGGGAAACACAGAATCGCGGTATAGCTCGCCCGGCCCACCGGCGGCGATGACCAAGGACGGGCAGCGAAAGACGGCCAGTCCATAGGGATTATCTGGCGTCTGGCCTTTGGGCCGTATCACCAGAATACCCACGACGCGCCTTTGGCCAGCGTGTTCATCCGCCAGCACCTGCAAGGCGGTCGTGTGGTTGAAAAAAGGGATTGCAAGACGGAGCGCCTCTTGCGCCAGAACCTGCACCATCAGGCGCGAGGTGCGCGGCCCGCAACTGGTTGCGCGTCCCACTTCGTCGTGATCAGTCTGATAGCGGAGCGTGCCGCCAAGCGGGTCTTGCGGCAGGGGCAGGCCCAGATATTGCAGCGATGCCATGGCGCGCACTGACCCCACGGCTTCGATATAGGCCATGTCTTCGTCCATCGCGCCACCGGCGCGAATGGCGCGCGCCATGTCTTTGAAATCGTCCCCCAGGCCCGAGGTATTCGCCGTGTGCAGCGTCTGCTTGTCTGACCCCGAACAGGCCGAGGTACCGCCCCACGCGCTTTGGCTGATGACCGCCACATCTACATTGCGGCGTTTGGCCTCGACCGCCGCGCGCAATCCAGCCGCGCCGCTGCCCACGACAACGGCAGCGTAGTCGAAGACGGGGATCGTGAAACCCTGTGCATGAGTGGCGCCTTTGGGCGCGGGTTCCGGCAACAACCGGGGCATGTCCACATCTGTCAGGCGGTCCAGAATACCTTGCGAAATGGGATTTACCATCGCTGCACGCTCACTGACCCCGGTCATGGAATCGTCACCCACCGCTTCAGGCGCGCCGAGTCCATACAGGCATCGACAATCTGGCAGATATGGTGGCCTGTCTCGAATGTGGGCCACATGGGCTGGCCGGTAATGATCGAACGGATGACCTCTGCAGCCTCGATGATCTTGGTCTCGTTATAACCCAGCGCGAAATTGGGAAGCGGCAGAAAGGCCCGGAAAGTTGAATTCTCGGGGCCGACGTCAATCTCGCGGAAGCCCCTGCGGCCTGTCGCATCGTCATTGGTGTAGAACCGCAAGCGATTGATCTCGTCATAGGTATAGACCAGGCTGCCCTTTGTGCCGTAGACTTCATAGGCCTGCATGAATTTGCGCCCCGTCGCCACGCGGCTGAAATCAATCACTCCGCGCGCACCATTTGCAAAATTGCACAAGATATTCGCCCCGTCGGGATTGGTAACATCGGCCCAAGCTTCGCTGCCCGTCAGACTTGTCTGTTCACCATACCCCAAGCCTGAAACCACAGGTCTGCGCGGGGTGGTGATGTAGGTATCCGCAATCAACTCGGTGACGCGCCCAACCAGAAAATCCATGAAGCTGAAGACATGCGTGCCTGTATCGCCCACAATGCCTGTTGGCGCGAGCGCCCCATCCGCGCGCCACATGAAGGGCGCAAGCGGGTCGCCATACATATCGACATGCTGACAGGCTTTGAACAGCTTGATTTCGCCGATTTCGCCCTCAGCGATGATCTGACGCGCCAGGTCATGCACGGGGTTACGCGGGAAGGCATGGCCCACGCGCGTAATCAGACCTTTTGCCGCTGCAATATCAGCCAGTTCCCGGGCCTGCGCGGCAGTATCAGCAAGCGGCTTCTCGCAATAGACATGCTTGCCCGCAAGCAAAGCGGCTTTTGCAACCTCGTAGTGCAGGCTGTCCGGCAGACAGATGTCAATCAAGTCGATGTCAGGGTCCTGGACAGCGTCAAGCCACGCGCGCATGATCTTAGCACCCGGCGCACGAAAGGCCAGATCCCGCGCGGCATCTGGGTTGGCTTCGACCAGCACCGCAACACGCGCTGCCCCCCAGGAACGACCGAAGAACTGCGGGAAAGCCTGATAGGCCATGGTGTGAACCTTCCCCATCCAGCCTGACGCCCCAAGAACCGCAACTCTGACTTCCGACATGATTTTCCTCCCGGTTCAAATCCGCTCCAGTGTTGAGCTTGCCACGGCTTAGGCAACAGTCAGATGTATGGAACGTTCCAATTTCCTATCGCATCTAATGGACCACTGTCAATCCGGGGGAACCATGACGACTTTCATAAGCGCAGAGATCCCCACCGCGCGTGTGTGCCCTGTGAACGCGACAAGCACTGCAATTATGATGACTTAATTGCTGTCATGCACAGATGCAGACGATTAGAGTATCCGTCTTGATCAAGCTGTTTTTGGCGTCCATTTGCGGTCTTGTCGG
>JAFIEM010000185.1 GCA_020832555.1 Natronohydrobacter sp.
TGTTGCGCGAATTGCAGCGCGATCTGGGTCTGTCGATCATCTTCGTGACCCATGACATCGGTGCCGCGGTCGAGGTCGCGGACCGGATCGCCGTCATGTATGCGGGCCAGATCGTCGAACAGGCGACCGCCCGCGATCTGATCCGCAACCCGCGTCACCCCTATACGCTGGGCCTGCTGAAAAGCCGGGCGCATGATGCGATGGTCAAGGGCACCCGGCTGGACGCAATCCCCGGTGCGCCGCCCGATCTGGCCAACCTGCCCGATGGCTGCCCCTTCGCGCCGCGCTGCTTTCTTGCAGATGCGGGCTGTGGTGCCGGTCAGATCGGGATGGAGCAGATCGGCGCGGGCCATCTGGCGCGCTGTCGCAGGCTGGATCAGACAGCCTTGCAAGATGCGGGTTAATGGATGTGGTGTCGCCCTGTCATTCGGCAGGGCGACGCAGGGGCGTCGGGGGCACGAGATCACCCGACTTGTCGCGCGGCGCGGCATAGGCCCCGACCTTCGAGGTGCGGTAGCCCCCCCCGGCCAGTGCTTCGGCCAGACGCACGGCAGCGTGCACGCCGTCGATGACCGGAATTCCGGTTTCCACCGACAGCGCATGGCACATATCCGACATGCCTGCACATCCCAGGATAACCGCCTCGGCCCCATCTTCGGCTCGTGCGGCCAGAATCTGGTCCAGCAGCAGCGATTTCGCGCGCTCCGGGTCGGCTTCAATGCCCAGCACAGGCAGATCGACCGCGCGCACGCGGCGCAATCCGTGGGTTGCGCCGTAGCGGACCGCCAGATCTTCGATGATCGGAATCGCGCGCGGCAATGTCGTGACGACAGAGTAGCGCGCGGCCAGAGTGCCTGCCACCTGCATCGCGGCCTGCGCGATACCGATGACCGGTCCTGCCACCACCTCACGCGCAGCCCCGATGCCGGGATCATCGAAACAGGCGATGACATGCGCCTGTGCGCCTGCGGCCTCGGCCCGGCGCAGGGCATCCAGCATAGGGGGAACCGCCACGGCTTCGTCATGATGCCCCTCGATGCTGGGTGGCACCGGCGGGCGCGCACAGTCCGTCACGATCTGACTGCCCGGACTGGCTGCAGATCTCGCAGACCGCGCAATCAGAGCGGTCATTTCACGACTGGAATTCGGGTTGTAGACGAAAAGCTGCATGACTGTTCCTTCAGTCAGAAGTGAGCACCCTATCAGTGTAGCGCAGCAAATCCTATGAGGCAATATTGTCAACTAAATTGTCAACAATTTTTAGCGTCCTCATCTCATGTACAAAGTCCTTTGTCATTAGCGCTTGAAACCGATATCACGCCCGGCGAATAAGGAACCCATATGCCTTGGCTTTCGCACAGTACGACGAATGACGTGATCAACCAGATCTGTGACCGGATCTGGCTGGCCGTCGTGCAACGCACGCTTCGCCCCGGCGCGCGGCTGAAGGAAGAGGAACTGACCGAGATTTTCGGCACCACCCGCGCGCGGGTGCGACAGGCGCTGTCGATCCTGGAACAGGACGGGCTGGTGACGATCTATCCCAATCGTGGTGCCTGCATTGCCGAACCCGGCGTCGAGGATGCGCAGGACGCCTTCTCTGCCCGGCTGGCGATCGAGCAGCGTCTGGTCACACGCCTGTGCCGCAGCGCCAGCGCAGAAGATATCGCCACGCTGCGCGACCATATCGCGCAGGAACGCGCCGCCCATGCGCGCGGCGACAGCGAAGCCGTGATTCGTCTGTCCGGCGAGTTTCACATGTTGATCGCCAAGCTTTCCGGGGCCGAACTGCTCTTGAAAATCCTGCGCATGTTGACCATCCGCACGTCACTCATCACGGCGATGTATCAGACACAGGCCACACAGACTTGCGGCCCGGATGAACATGACCGCATTCTCGCTGCGATCGAAGCCCGCGACGAGACGCGCGCCTGCCATGAGATGACCCATCATCTGGAGCATCTGGAAACCGCATTGCGGTTGTCCGAGGCCCCCATGCCTGTCTCGGGTCTGCGCGAAGCGCTGCACAGTATGGCACCGAAACGCGCGACCTGACGCGCTCCTGCACTCTACTGATAATTCAGCGGCAGGTTGAAATGATGCGTTCCGCTGATGCCCGCAGGCGCGCGTGGCAGGCTTGCACCTTGCACCGCACGCAGGGCAGCCTGATCCAGTGCGGAATTTCCAGACCCTTGCGCGACACTGACACTGACCAACCGCCCCTCGGCGCTGACCTGCAATCGCAGATGCACTGTGCCGCGTGCGCGGGTTGCAGGTCGGCTTTGGCGGCGCTGGATCGCGGCACGGATCGCGCCGCCCCATTGCGCCATCTGGCTGGCGCTCGGGGTCGTGCCACTGGCTTCGGCCGCGCGCCCCTCGCCGCGCTGCGCCTGCGCGCCTTGCCCGGTCGCGCGCGCAGAAGGTGGTGCGGCCTGTTGGCTGGCGCGCGGTGCAGGGGCGGCTTGCCTCGGCTCTGGGCGCGGAGGGGGGCGCGGGGTCTCGCGTGTCGTGGGCATCGTGAACAGCTGCGGAACCTCTGCGACGATCTGCGGTGCGGGCTCGGCACTGGGGGCGTTAAGCGCCGCGCTGGATGGCAAGCCGGGCGCGTCGATCCGGGGGGCGGCCAGTTCGGGCGCAGGCTCAGGGGCGGCAGGTGCTGCAGGCGGCGCAGCAGGCTCGACCATCTGCACAGGGGCATCCCATTGGCGCACAAGTGCTGCAAGCTCTGCATCCGCGCCCGCGATCGGTGCTGCAATCGTCACAGCCTCTGCGCCACCCTCGCCGCCCGAGGCCATGCCATCCGGTGCCGTTGCCGCAAAGACAGCCAGATGCGCGACCAGCGAGACGGAAGCGAACCCCGCGAATTCAAGCCCCGTCCTCATGGTGTCCCCGCAATCGCGACCAGCGTCACATCCCGAAGTCCCGCTTCGCCCAAGATCCGCAGCATCCGGGCAAATTCTGCCGCAGACAGGGCCGCATCCGTCCGCAATGTCACGGCTCCGGGCGCCTCAGTCAGTCGCGCAAAAGCCGCGTCTCCGCTCAATCCGTCGAAATGCACGATGCCCTCGCGATCCAGCCAGGCCACCCGCGCAGCCTCCGGCAAGGGGGCCTCGCTATCGGCTACGGGCGGCGTGATCTCGACCGGATCGGGCGGGGCGATCTGCGCGCTAATCAGGAAAAAGATCAGCAGCAGGAACACCACATTGATCATCGGCACCACGCTTTCGCGCGGTGGCTTGCGGGCGGGCAAATTGAAATCCAGCGCGCTCATGGCTCCATCACCACAACCCGCGCAATCCCCGCGCCTTGCAACATCTCAGTCAGCCGCGTCAGATCCTGCACATTGGCACCGTCGCGCGGGCGCAGGATGACCAGCGCCTCCGGGTGGGGCATCAGCGCGTCCAGAGCGTCTGCCAAATCCTCTCGCGCTATGGCCGCGCCATTCAGCCAGAGCCCTTCTGCATCAAATTCCACCAGCCGCGGCGGCCCTTCATAGCGCTCGCCGTCACTGCCTGCCGGGGCGAGCGTCAGCCCCACATCCTGCCCGAACCGCGCGGCCAGCATGAAGAAGACCAGCAGCAGGAACACCACATCGATCATCGGTGTCAGGCTGGGCCTGCGCGCAGGCCGGGGGCTGGCAAAACAGAACATCACCCCGCCCCCTGTGCGGTGAAGATGCGCGTCGCCAAATCTTCCATATCGACCTGCACCCGGTCACAGATGCTTTCAAACCATGTCAGCGCCATCGCCGCCGGAATGGCCACGGCCATGCCTGCCGCCGTGGTCAGCAGCGCCTGCCAGATCCCCCCGGCCAGTGCTGCCGGATCGGCGCGGTTGCCCGCCGCCTGCAGGGCCTGAAACGCCTCGATCATGCCCAGAACCGTGCCCA
>JAFIEM010000043.1 GCA_020832555.1 Natronohydrobacter sp.
TGTCGAGCTTCGTGAAGGCCGAGCATTTCTTCGACCCTGTCCACCAGCGCATCTTCGACATCGCGAGCGCGCGCATCCGCAAGAACGCGCTGGCCTCTCCGGTGACGCTCAAGGCGTTCATGGAAGAAGATGCCGGGCTGAAGGAACTGGGCGGCCCGGCCTATCTGGTGCGCATCGCGGCAGCGGCGATTTCCGCCTATGCCGCGCGCGACTATGCGCAGATGATCTATGAACTGGCGGTGCGGCGTGACCTGATCCGGCTGGGGCAGGATATTTCGGCGCGCGCCGCCGAAATGGATGTGGCGTCAGAACCGAAAGAGCAGATCGTCGAGGCCGAACAGCGCCTCTACAAGCTGGCCGAACAGGGCGTGGCCGAGCGCGGTTTCCAGAGCTTTCTGAAGGCTGTGACGGACGCGGTGAACATGGCCAATGCCGCCTATCAGCGCGATGGCGGGCTTGCGGGCATTTCCACCGGGCTGATAGATCTCGACAAGAAACTCGGGGGCCTGCACCCCTCGGACCTGATCATCCTTGCGGGGCGTCCGTCGATGGGCAAGACCTCGCTGGCCACGAATATCGCCTTCAACATCGCCAAGGCCTACAAACGCGGGATGAAGCATGACGGCACCGAAGGGGCGGTCGATGGCGGTGTCGTGGGCTTCTACTCTCTGGAAATGAGCGCCGAACAGCTGGCCGCCCGTATCCTGTCGGAAGCCGCCGAAGTGCCCAGCGAACAGATCCGCCGCGGCGACATGACCGAAGCCGAATTCCGCCGCTTTGTCGAGGCCGCCAAGGCGCTGGAAGCCTGCCCACTCTATATCGACGATACGCCCGCGCTGCCGATTTCACAGGTCGCCGCCCGCGCCCGCCGCCTGAAACGCACGCATGGGCTGGATGTGCTGATGGTGGACTATCTTCAGCTTCTGCGCGGCACGTCCAAGGAAAGCCGCGTGCAAGAGGTGTCCGAGATCACGCAGGGGCTGAAAGCCATCGCCAAGGAACTCAACATCCCGGTGATCGCGCTGTCGCAGCTGTCGCGTCAGGTAGAAAGCCGCGAAGACAAACGCCCGCAACTGTCGGACCTGCGCGAATCCGGCTCGATCGAGCAGGATGCCGATGTGGTGATGTTCGTCTATCGCGATGAATATTACCGCGAGCGCGAGAAGCCCGGCGATGACGAGTTGGAGAAAATGGCCGCCTGGCAGGCGCGGATGGAAGCCGTTCACGGCAAGGCCGAAGTGATCATCGGCAAACAGCGCCACGGTCCCATCGGCACGGTCGAGCTCAGCTTCGAGGGCCGCTTCACCCGCTTTGGCAATCTGGTCAAGCCGTGGCAACAGGGCGAGCAGGGGTTCTGAGGTGATCACAGGCGTCAATCATGTGACGCTGGTGGTGTCCGATCTGGCGCGCAGCCTTGCGTTCTGGCGCGACACACTGGGCCTGACGCTGCGCGCGCAAAGCCCAAGGATGGCCTATCTGGAAGGCGGCAAGCTCTGGCTCTGCCTTGAGCGCGGCACCCCCTCCCCGCGCGAAGATGACAGCCACATCGCCCTCTCCTGCACGCCCGAGGATTACGCCACGCTCTGCGCACGCCTCGCAACGGCTCCGGTCTGGAAAGCGAACCACTCCGAGGGTGCATCGCTCTACATCCTCGACCCCGATGGCCATAAGCTGGAACTGCATCTCGGCGATCTGGCCTCGCGCCTCGCCCATTACCGCAAGACGCAGCCCCAAGACCTCACCCTCTTCTGAGTTTCATCTTGCCCCAAATACTCTGGGGGTGAATGCGGCGCAGCCGCAGAGGGGGCAAAGCCCCCTCAGAACGCCCGCCGCGCGCGCATCGCCGCCCCGATCGTGCCGTCATCGAGGAAATCCAGATCGCCGCCCAACGGCACGCCCTGCGCCAATGCCGTGACCTGCACATCGAGTGCGCCCAAAGCATCCGCGATGTAATGCGCCGTTGTCTGGCCATCGACCGTCGCAGGCAGCGCAAGGATCACCTCGCGCACGCCTTCTTCCGTGACCCGCGCGACCAGTTCAGGAATGCGCAATTCCTCTGGCCCCACAGCATCCAGCGCGGAGAGGGTGCCTCCCAGAACGTGGTAGCGCCCACGAAACACCCCTGTCCGCTCCATCGCCCACAGGCCCGAGACATCCTCGACCACGCAGATCTCTCCGATAGCGCGCTTCGGATCGATGCAGATCTCGCATTCCGGCAGGGTCGAGATATTGCCACAGCGTCGGCAGGTCACAGCCGTCTGCGCCACCCGGTCCAGCGCGGCCAGCAGGGGGCGCAGGCTCTGGTCACGGCGCTGCAACAGATGCAGTACCATGCGCCGGGCCGAGCGCGGCCCAAGCCCCGGAAGCCGCGCAAGCTGCGCGATCAGCGTCTCGATCTCGCTTGGGGCGCGGTCCAAGGCAGCGGTCTCAGAACGGCAGTTTCATATCCGCAGGCAGCCCCAGACCTTCGGTCAGCTTGGCCATTTCCTCGCGCGCGCGATCTTCCGCCTTGCCCTGCGCATCCTTGATCGCGGCCAGAATCAGGTCTTCGACCACTTCCTTGTCATCGGCATTGAAGATTGACGGGTCAATCTCGAGCGCGGTCAGTTCCCCCTTGGCAGTCGCCGTCGCCTTGACCAGACCCGCCCCGGATTCGCCAATGACCTTGATGGTTTTCAGATCTTCCTGAAGCTGCGCCATCTTGGCCTGCATATCCTGCGCGGCTTTCATCATCTTGGCCATATCGGCCATTCCGCCCAAACCTTTCAGCATCTTGTCAGCCTTTCTTCATGTATCTTCAAAAGGATCCCAGTCGGGATCGAATGCAGCAACTGTTTCGGCCAGACTGGCCTCTTCCGCCACCGCCTCAGGCGCGCGCAGATCGCGGATCTCGGCAATCCGGGCCTTCGGGAAACTCGCAAAGACGGCTGCCACAACCGGATTGTGCAAGGCCTCTGCCGCCTTCGCATCACTCTCCGCGCTGCGCTGTTCTGCAAGCGTCGCCCCCCCCCCGGATGATGTGACCGAGACCCCCCAGCGCGCCCCGGTCCAGCCCTGCAACCGCCCAGCCAGACGCGCGGCCAGATCGGGCGCGGCATCCGCTGTCGGCTGGAATTCGATCCGGCCGGGGCTGTATTTCACCAGCCGCAGCGTGGTTTCCACTTCCAGCAGCAGCGCCATGTCGCGCTTTTGCTGGATCAGCGCCACCACCGCGTCGAAATCCGGATACTGCGCCAGCGCCGGGACAGCACCTGCGAGCGCGGCCTGTGGCCCGGAACCGACACCACCACCGCGCCCGCCCGAGGCTCGCGGGCCACCGCCGCCCGCAGGCGCTGGCGCCGCAGGTCGTCCGCCCGCCCCGTCCGCAGGTGGCGGCGTGCTGTCATGCCATTTGCGCAGCACTTCCTCGGGCGAGGGCAGATCGGCCACATGGGTCAGCCGGATGATCGCCATTTCCGCGGCCATCATGGCATTGGGGGCCTGTGCGACCTCTTCCAGCGCCTTCAAGAGCATCTGCCAGGCGCGCGACAGCACCCGCATCGGCAGGCTGGCCGCCATCTGCGCGCCCCGGTCGCGTTCCTCGGGCGGGATGGTCGGGTCATTTCCGGCCTCTGGCGTGATCTTGGTCACACTCAGCCAATGGGTGATCTCGGACAGATCGCGCAGCACGGCCATCGGATCGGCCCCATCGGCATATTGCGCGGCCAGTTCTTCCAACGCGCCTGCGGCATCGCCGCGCATGATCTGGTCGAACAGATCGAGCACCCGCGCCCGGTCCGCCAACCCCAGCATGGCGCGAACCTGATCGGCCGTCGTCTCGCCGGCCCCGTGGCTGATCGCCTGATCCAGAAGCGACATCGCATCGCGCACCGACCCTTCCGCCGCCCGCGTGATCAGCGCCAGAGCATCATGCGCCACCCGCCCGCCTTCGGCCTTGGCCACCTTTTCCAGATGCGCGATCATCACTTCCGGCTCGATCCGGCGCAGATCAAAGCGCTGGCAGCGCGACAGCACCGTGACCGGCACCTTGCGGATCTCGGTCGTGGCAAAGATGAATTTCACATGCGCTGGCGGCTCTTCCAGCGTTTTCAGAAGCGCATTGAACGCATTGTTCGAGAGCATATGCACTTCGTCGATGATATAGATCTTGTAGCGCGCACTGGCTGATCTGTAGGCCACGGACGCAATGATCTCGCGAATATCATCGACCCCGGTGCGCGAGGCCGCATCCATTTCCAGCACATCGACATGACGACCCTCGGAAATCGCCACGCAATGCTCGCACACCCCGCAAGGTTCGGTCGTGGGCCCGCCCTGCCCGTCCGCCCCGATACAGTTCAGCCCCTTGGCGATGATCCGCGCGGTCGTGGTCTTGCCGGTGCCACGGATACCCGTCATCACAAACGCATGGTGGATGCGGTCGGCGGCAAAGGCATTGCGCAGAGTGCGCACCATCGCATCCTGCCCGATCAGATCGGCAAAGCTTTCGGGGCGGTATTTGCGCGCCAGAACCTGATAGGGGGTTTGGGTGTCACTCATGCGGGTCTGCCTGTTCTCATCCAATGCAACCTAGCGCGGGCCGGGCCGGATGGAAACGCCGATTTGTGCCTTCGGCGCTGCGCTGAGCCGCAGGGTCGCATTTTGAGTATTTCCGGCAAGATGAAACAGGGATCAGGTGACATGCTCTTGCACGAAACGCATCAGGATTTCGGCGTAGAGCGCGGGCTGTTCGACATGCGGCAGATGACCGGCCTTGCGGATCAGCGCGAAATCCGAGCCTGCGATCAGATCGGTGGTTTCGCGCACCAGATCCGGCGGGGTTGATCCGTCACGGTCGCCTGCAATGCCAAGCGTGGGCAGGGTGAGGGCTGCGGTCGTGGTGTAGAAATCCGTCCCGGCAATCGCCTGCGCGCCGCCCAGCCAGCCCTCCAGCGGCGTGGCGAGGAACATCTCGCGCCACAGCCCGACCTCGGGGCTGCTGCGAAAGTCGGGGGTGAACCAGCGTTCAAGCGAGGGCTCTACCAGCGCTGCGAGACCGCCCCTCCGGGCAAGCTGCGCGCGCTCATGCCAGATCTTGGCAGTCGCAATGCGCGCGGCGGTGTTGGACAGGACCAGCGCGCGGATCAGGTCCGGGCGCTTGACCGCCAGCCCTTGCGCAACCATGCCGCCCAGCGAGAGACCGACGAACACGCAGGCCGTAATCCCCAGATGGTCGAGCAGGCTTTCGGTATCGCGTACCAGTTGGCCCATGGTATAGGGCGGCGGCGTGACCTGTGATGCCCCATGCCCGCGCCGGTCATAGCGCAGGATGCGCCAGTTTGCGGGCAGAAGCGGCAAAAGTGGCTCCCACATCGCAAGCGACAATCCCAGCCCGTTCGAGAACACCACCGGCACCCCATCCTCGGGGCCAGTCAGTGCGTAATTCAGGCGGAAACCGTCCAGATCAGCCGTCGGCATGCGTCTCTCCGGATGCCAACGCGCGCAGGAACATATCGCGGTCCACATTCCCGCCCGACGCCGTGACAATCACTGTATCTGACTCGATCTGGTCCGGCAGGAACAGCGCCGCGGCCAGTGCCACCGCGCCGCCTGGTTCCAGCACCAGTTTCAGCCGTTCCTGCGCCAGCGCCACTGCGCGCAGCGCCTGTGTGTCACTGACCACCAGCCCCGGCCCGCACAGGCGCTGCAGGATCGGCCAGGTCAGCTTGCCCGGCGCGGGCGTGACAATCGCATCGCAGACGCCCGAGCGCAGCGGATGGGTCACGACCGCACCACTGGCCAGCGATTTCGCCACATCATCAAACCCCTCGGGCTCGACCGTGCGCACGCGAAAATCCGGCGCCTCGGCCTCCAAAGCCAGTGCAATGCCGGAACTCAGCCCACCGCCGCCGCAACAGACCAGCACTTCGGCCTGCGTCACTCCCAGCGCGTGCGCCTGCTGCGCGATTTCCAGCCCGGTGGTGCCCTGCCCGGCAATCACCTGCGGATGATCAAAAGGCGGGATCAGCTCCAGCCCGCGCGTCTGCGCCAGGGCCGCGCCCAGCGCATCGCGATCTTGTGTCGCGCGATCATAGAGCACCACCTCTGCGCCCAGCGCGCGGGTATTGGCGATCTTGATCGCAGGCGCATCTGCAGGCATCAGGATCACCGCCGACAGCCCACGCAGGGACGCGGCATAGGCCACCCCCTGCGCATGATTGCCCGAAGAATAGGCCAGGACACCGCGCACGCCTTCCGGCAGCGCGCTGATCGCCGACCAAGCGCCGCGAAACTTGAAACTGCCGGTATGTTGCAGGCACTCGGCCTTGACCAGCACCCGCCGCCCCGCGATCCGGTCCAGAAAGGGCGAACCCAGCAGCGGCGTGCGGCGCGCATGGGCCTGCAAGCACGCTTCAGCTGCGCGGATCAGATCAATATTCACAGGCACATCCCCAACCATTCATGGATCACACGCAAGGACTCGCGCTCGTCCAGAAACGGAATATGGCCGCGTCCCGGCACCTCGCCATAAACCATATCCGGGCGGCGGCGCTGCATTTCCTCTGCCGTCGCGACACTCAGCAGGTTCGAGGTCGCCCCCCGGATCAGCGCCAGGGGCAGCCCGGAACAGGCGTCGAACATGGGCCAAAGATCGCCCCCGCCCCCGGTCATCGCAGCCAGAAACGCCTCGCGCAGCGCCGGGTCATAGTTGATCTGCAAGCCCTGATCGGTCTTGACGAAATGCCGTTTCGCCTCCTCCAGCCAGCGGCCCTCGGGCAGGTCCGAGAATTCAGGAAAAGCACGCTCCAGCGCCAGTGCGGCCTCGGCATGGCTGCGCGCGGACGGGTTGCGCCCGACATAATCGGAAATCCGCGCCAGACCGTCAGCCTCGATCACCGGCCCCACATCATTCAGGCACAACCCACGCAGCCGGTCCTTCGCGACCGCAGCCAGATACATGCCGATGATCCCGCCGCGCGACGTGCCGAGAATTGCCACCTGGTCCAGCCCCAGATGATCCATCAGCGCCAGCACATCCGCGCCCTCCTGCGGCACGGTATACGTGTCGGCCCCGGTCCAGTCAGAACACCCGCGCCCGCGATAATCGGGGCGGATCAGGCGCAGCGATGGAAGATGCGGTACCAGATAGTCGAAATCTGAGCCATTGCGCGTCAGCCCGGCAAGGCAGAGCAGCGGAAAACCATGCCCTTCGTCTGAATATTGCAAACTCGCCCCGTCAGAGGCCGTGAAAACCGCCATGTCAAAGCCTTTCCAGATGAGACAGCAAACCCGTCATGTCGCGCGCCTCAGCCTCGGGCCGCCCGTGCAGCCGATCCAGCGGCGCTCCCGCACGGTTCAGCCAGAGCGTGCGGAACCCGTAAGCTGCGCCTGCGCAGATATCCCAGCCATTCGACGAGATGAACAGAACCTCGCGCGGGTCTATTCCAAACTGCTCGCCCACCATGTCATAGACCGCACGCGCAGGCTTGAACGCCCCCACATCATCGACCGAGAGCACCGCATCGAACACGCCCTCGAACCCTGCCCCGGACACGACCTGATCCAGCATATGCCGCGATCCGTTCGATAGAATCGCTAGCGACAGCCCTCGCGCGCGCAAATCCTGCAAGACCGCGCCCACCTCAGGAAAGGGGGCCAGCCGCAGATACAGCCCTACCAACTCTTCGCGCAGTTCTGGATCCGTTAGTCCCCGCGCCTCCAGCGCCCAGTCAAGCGCGTCCTGCGTCACCTGCCAGAAATCGACATGTGCGCCCGCCACGGTCCGCAACCAGCTATATTCCAACTGCTTCCGCCGCCAATCCCCCGACAGCGCAGGCCACAGATCATCAGGCACCGCACTGTCGCGCGCCGCCGCATCGACATCGAACAAGGTGCCATAGGCATCAAAGACGCAAAGCCGGACCATGCTTTCCTCCATCACGCGCCAGAGTGTCACGGCAGCGGGACAGGGAAAAGCCCTGCATCTTCATCTTGCCAAAAATACTCAAACACGCCCTCAGCGGTTCAGGCGATCCAGTCGCGCCCGCACCGACAGACCATGCGCTTCCAGGCTTTCCGAAATCGCCAGCGTTTCCGCCGCAGGACCAATCGCGGCCAGCGCCTCGGGCGTCATCCGCGCCAAGGTCGTGCGTTTCATGAAATCCAGCACCGACAGGCCAGACGAAAACCGCGCCGAGCGCGCAGTGGGCAGCACATGGTTCGGCCCGCCCACATAATCGCCAATCGCCTCGGGCGTCCAATGGCCAAGGAACACCGCCCCCGCGTGCTTGATCTGCGCCAGAAGCGCGTCGGGATCGGCAACGCACAGCTCCAGATGCTCCGGCGCGATCCGGTCTGACAGGCGCGCGGCCTCTGCCAGATCCCGCACCACGATCACCGCCCCATAATCGCGCCAGCTTGCCCCGGCGATGGCGCGGCGCTCCAGCGTCTCCAGCCGTTTGTCCACGGCGGCCGCGACAGCGCGCCCGAAACCTGCATCCGTCGTGATCAGAATCGACTGCGCGCTTTCGTCATGTTCGGCCTGCGACAGCAGATCAAGCGCGATCCAGTCAGGGTCGTTGTCGCCATCCGCGATGACCAGAATTTCCGACGGCCCCGCTATCATGTCGATGCCGACACGGCCAAATACCCGGCGCTTCGCCGCCGCGACAAAGGCATTGCCCGGCCCGGTGATCTTGTCCACGGGTGCAATCGTGTCTGTCCCGAAAGCCAGCGCTGCAATCGCCTGTGCGCCGCCGATGCGGTACACAGTCTCGACGCCTGCCAGCCGTGCGGCGAGCAGCACCAGCGGATTGACCTGCCCGCCCGGTGTCGGCGCGCAGATCACCAGCCGCTCGACCCCCGCCACCTGTGCTGGAATGGCGTTCATCAGCACCGAAGACGGATAGGAGGCCAGCCCCCCCGGCACATACAGCCCTGCCGCCGCGACCGGCCCCCAGCGCCAGCCCAGTTCCGCGCCATTCGCATCGGTCCAGCGCGCATCCTCGGGGCGCTGTTTCGCGTGATAGGCCCGGATACGTTCAGCGGCGAGTTCCAGCGCCGTGCGCTCATGCTGGGGCACAGATGCACACTGCGCCTCGATCTCGTCTTGCGTGAAGGCCAGTGTCTCGGGCGTCAGATCCAGACGGTCGAATTTCGACGTGAGTTCAATCACCGCCGCGTCACCGCGCGCGCGCACATCCGCGATGATCGCCGCCACCGTGTCATCCACATCGACCGCCTCTTCGCGCTTGGCGCTCAGCAGGGCCGAAAACTGCGCCTCGAAACCCGGCGCGTCACTGTCCAGAAAAACCGGCATCACTCTCCCTCTGGGTGTTGCGGCGCTTTGCGCGACGGCGCGCGGTAAGGGCGCGTCACGTCAGATAGCACGACATCCAGACATTCAACCGCAAGACGGATTTCCCCGTCGCCCGCAAGGATCAGGTGCACATGCCCTGCGCCATCCTCGGTGGCCTGAAACTCAACGGCCAGCACCGACAGGATCAGATCGCGGTCATCCCGGTCGATCCCGTTTGACGCAACCGCCTGCACGTCATTGACCACCAGCACCGCTTGCACCCGCTCGAAATCACCCGCGGCCTCGGCCCGCGTGCGATCCTCCCAGCGGAAGCGGTTGATCAGCAGCGCGAAGCGGCGGCGTTTGGCATCCCAGGCCATTTCCGTCACGGGAAACACCGCATCCTGCACCAGCGCGGAGATCACTTTCAGATCATCGCTGTCCTGTGCGGCCAGCTTCAGCGGGCGCTCAGTCCCATCCTCGAATCTTGCGTCGCTCATGACCCCTTGATCCGCTCGATCTTCGCCCCGCAAGCGCCAAGCTTGCGCACCACATGCTCATAACCCCGGTCCAGATGATAGACCCGGCTCACAACCGTCTCGCCCTCGGCGGCAAGCCCCGCAAGAATCAGCGAGACCGAGGCCCGCAAATCCGTCGCCATCACCGGTGCACCGCGCAGCTTCTCCACCCCGGTCACTGTCGCCGTGCCACCATGCACGTCGATCTTCGCCCCCATCCGCATCAGTTCCGGCGCATGCATGAAACGGTTCTCGAAAATATGTTCTTCCAGCACGGAAACCCCGTCCGCCGTGCACATCGCCGCCATGAATTGCGCCTGCAGATCGGTCGGGAAACCGGGAAACGGCTCGGTCGCCACATTCACGGCGCGCAGACGCTCGGTGTTGCGCGTCACTTTCAGCCCGCGCGCGGTTTCCTCAACTTCGACGCCCGCCTCGCTCAGCTTGTCCACGAAAGCCTGCACCAGATCGAGCCTGCCGCCCAGACATTCGACCGATCCGCCCGCAATCGCAGGTGCCAGCATATAGGTGCCAAGCTCGATCCGGTCCGTAACAACCGGATGCGTGGCCCCGCCAAGGCTTGCCACACCCTGAATGGTGATGGTCGATGTCCCTTCGCCTTCGATCTGTGCCCCCATGCGCCGCAGGCATTGCGCCAGATCGACGATTTCAGGTTCGCGCGCGGCATTGACCAGAACAGTCGTCCCCTTGGCCAGCGTCGCAGCCATCAGCGCGTTTTCCGTGGCCCCGACCGAGACAATCGGAAATTCGAATCGCGCGCCTTTCAATCCGCCGGGTGCTTTCGCATGCACATAGCCGTCGCGCAGATCAAGCTCCGCTCCCATCGCCTCCAGCGCGCGCAGATGCAGGTCCACAGGCCGCGCACCAATCGCACAGCCGCCCGGCAGCGACACCACGGCATGACCATCGCGCGCCAGCATCGGCCCCAGAACCAGAATCGAGGCGCGCATCTTGCGCACGATCTCGTAATCGGCCCGGTGCGAGGTCAGATCATGGCTCGACAGCGCCAGAACCTGCCCCTGCTGCAAACTGGCGACTTCTGCGCCAAGCGAACCCAGAAGTTCGGTCATGGTGCGGATATCCGACAGGCGCGGCGCATTGGTCAGCGTCAGCGGCTGGTCTGTCAGCAGCGTCGCGGGCATCAGCGTCAGACAGGCATTCTTCGCACCCGCAATCGGGATCTGCCCGTTCAGCGGGCCATTCCCGGTAACAACAATCGAATCCATCCGCTCTACCCTCTATGCCTTATCGTTATCCGGGCGTTCCTGCCCGCTCTGACGCACCCGCGCCTGTGCCTTGCGTTTGGCGATATTCGCTTTCAACGCCGCTTTCAACCGCGCCGCGCGCGCCGTATCCGCGGGTTTCTGCTGGCCTGTTTTCTCTTGTGTCCTCTCGCGCATGCCCTCTCCTAGCCCAAGTTTGAAAAACCGTCCAGATAAGGGTTGCACCGCCCGGAATTTCCGACTACCTAGCCGCGCATCAGGCTGCGGTAGCTCAGTGGCAGAGCACTCCCTTGGTAAGGGAGAGGTCGAGAGTTCAATCCTCTCTCGCAGCACCATCCAAACCGGTTGATTTCGCAGTTGCGCCCTGCATTCAGGTCGGTGAGGCGATCTCTGGTATCAGGCACGGACAGCGGAACAGCGGAAAATGTCTGTCACCTGAATGCAATGCACGGTCGGGTCCGGGCGTAGATCGCCCCTCCCGGACCACATCTCTCACGCCCCCCCTCACAAGATGCAATACCTGGAAACGCCAACCCGGCGGAATATTGCAGCCTTCAGTTGCCCCCGAGCGGTCGTCATGATCTGCGGCATCTGACATTGACCGCATGGCCACCCGAGACAACAAGGCGATTTCACCACAAACTCCAGCCAGGCAGGCGATACGCCCGAATGAATGGCGAGTGGCGGTTTTTTAGGCGGTTTCATCAAAGGATGCCGAATCCCTGCTTGACCGGTCGGCGGAAATAGGCTCACAGTCGAGAATGCTCTGCGGGCGATAACCGCAAATGCATATTCCCGATCAACGGGACAGACCGCCGCCAAGGCGGCGACAACAGAGAGGTTGAAATGAAGAAAACCGTTTTCGTCGGCGCTTTCGCCGCGTCAGCACTTGTGGCCGGTCTGGCACAAGCGCAATCCACACTTGAGCAAGTAAAGAATCGTGGCGAACTGGTCTGTGGATCGAACACAGGTCAGGCCGGCTTCGGGGCACCGGACGCGAATGGCGTCTGGCAGGGTTTCGACGTGGGTTTCTGCCGCGCACTGGCCGCAGCCGTGCTGGGCGACCCGATGGCCGTGACCTTCGTGCCACTGACCAGCCAGACCCGCTTCTCGGCGCTGGCCTCCAGCGAAGTGGATGTGCTCGCACGCAACACCACCTGGACCTTCGTGCGCGATGTCGACCTCAACCTGACCTTCGTGGGGACGAACTACTATGACGGTCAGGGCTTCATGGTGACGCGTGAACTCGGTGTCAGCTCGGCCCTCGAACTCGACGGCGCCACCGTCTGCATCGAGACCGGCACCACGACCGAACTGAACCTTGCCGATTATTTCCGCGTCAATGGCATGAGCTATGAGCCGGTTCCGGTCGATACAGCCGCCGAGGCGCAGCAGCAGTATCTCGCCGGTGCCTGCGACGTCTACACAACCGATGTCTCGGCCCTTGCGTCCAGCCGCGCCGCATTTGCCGAACCCGGCGATCATGTGATCCTGCCGGAAGTCGTGTCGAAAGAACCGCTGGGCCCCGTCGTGCGCCATGGCGATGACAACTGGGCAGATATCGTTCAGTGGACGCTGTTCGCGCTCATCGCGGCCGAAGAGCTTGGTATCACCTCGGCCAATATCGAGGAACTCAAGACCAGCTCGAACAACCCCGAAATTGGCCGTATCCTCGGCACGGATGGCGGTTTCGGCGAGATGCTGGGCCTCGACAATGACTGGGCCGCGCGCGCCATCGCCGCTGTCGGGAACTATGGTGAACTCTTCGCCAACACCATCGGCGACCAGACCCCGATCGGGCTTGCCCGTGGTCTGAACGCACAGTGGACGCAGGGCGGCCTGCTCTACGCACCGCCCTTCCGCTAAGGGAAGCCTTGATGCGCATCCGCCCGTCGGATGCGCATCCTTCACTTTTCCCACTATCGCATTGAAGCCTCTGGCCCGGAACCTGTCCGAGCCAGCCAACGGGGTCTTACATGTCCAGCACGACAGATCCGCGCCAGACGGCACAAAAGCCCGGCAAACCGGCCTTTCACCTGAGCATGTTGCTCTATGATCAGCGCTACCGCTCGATCACGATCCAGATCTTCGCGCTGTTCCTGCTGATGCTGGGCGCCGCCTGGCTGATCGACAATGTGATCAACAACATGCGCCTTCTGGGACGCAGCTTCAGCTTCAATTTCCTGTGGCAATCGGCAGGCTATGACATCAACCAGCGCCCGATCGAATATGACAGCACCATGTCACACGGTCGCGCGGCACTGGTGGGTTTTCTCAATACGGTCATTCTCGCGATCCTTGGCTGTATCTTCGCTACGGTTCTGGGGGTTCTGGCGGGTGTGCTGCGCCTGTCCAACAACTGGATCGTCTCGCGCCTGATCACCGTCTATGTCGAGATCTTCCGCAATATCCCGACGCTGATCTGGATTCTGATCTTCGGCGCGGTCATGGCCGAGAGCATGCCTGCCCCCTCGTCGTTCCGGGGTGACGATCCTGCATCGAGCATGATCTTTGACGCCATCGCCATCACCAATCGTGGCGTCTATATTCCCGCCATCCTGTTCCAGACCGATCTGGGCAGCCTGACGCTGGGACCGGTCGCGCCCTCGCTGAACTGGTTGCTGGTGATCGCCGTGATCATCGCGGGCGTTTATGCAAACAAGCTGCTGATCGCCCATGCAACACGGGTTCAGAACGAAACCGGTGTGCGCCCGAAAACCTGGTGGAAGACCCTTCTTATCCTCTTCGCACCGGTCGCACTCGTGTTCCTCGCCCTCGGAGCCTATCTCGATTACCCGGAACTGCGCGGGTTCAATTTCGCGGGCGGCACACATCTGCGCAACTCGTTCCTGGCCATGTGGCTGGGGCTGAGCTTCTACACCGGCGCCTTCATCGCGGAAATCGTGCGCGGCGGGATTCTGGCGATCTCGAAGGGTCAGACCGAAGCCGCCTTCGCCCTTGGCCTGCAGCCGGGCAAGACCATGCGACTGGTGATCCTGCCCCAGGCGCTGCGGGTGATCATCCCGCCGCTGATCTCACAATACCTGAACCTGACCAAGAACACCTCGCTGGGGCTTGCCGTGGGCTATATGGACCTGCGCTCGACGCTCGGCGGGATCACGATCAACCAGACCGGGCGCGAATTGGAGGGCATGTTCCTTCTGATGCTCACCTATCTCGCGATCAGCCTGACCATCTCGGCGCTGATGAATGTCTATAATTCCCGCATCAAGCTGAAGGAGCGGTAGGATGAGCGATACCCACGCCCAGACTGTCAGCTATGTGCGCCAGACCATGCTTGCGCCGCAAGAGCCGCCGCGCAACCAGACCGGTGCCGTGAAATGGGTCCATGAGAACCTGTTTTCGGGCTGGCTCAACACTGGCCTGACAGTGATTTCCCTGCTCGTCATCTTCTGGCTGCTCTCTGGGATCAGCCCCTGGCTTCTCAATTCGGTCTGGCGCGCCGGGTCGCTTTCGGAATGTCGTGCGATCCTTGACGGTACGTCCGGGGCCTGTTTCGCAGTGATCGTGGACCGCTGGCACCAGCTTCTGTTCGGCTTCTATCCGCCTGAACTCTATTGGCGTCCCGTGCTCGCGCTCGTGCTACTGTTCGTGGCGCTGGCACCCGTGCTGTTTACCGCAATCCCGCGCAAGATGCTTGCCTTCTCGGCGCTCTATCCGTTCATCGGCTATCACCTGATCTGGGGCGGCTCGATCTGGTTTCCGATCACGGTGCTGCTGGGTTTCGGGGTTGGGGCCGTGGCCTATCTTCTCGTGAAAAAGATCAACAACCTCGCCGCGATCTTTGCCGCAATCCTTGCACCGGTGCTGTGGTGGCTCTTCGTCGCTGGTCCGCTCGAATCCTCCCTGCACTCGATCATGCCGCTCGGGCTGGATTTCGTCCGCTCCGACCGGATCGGTGGTTTCCTGATCTCGATGATCGTGGGTGTCTCGGCGATCTCACTCTCGCTGCCCTTGGGCATCCTGCTCGCGCTGGGGCGGCAGTCGGACATGGTATTCATCAAGACCGTCTGCGTGGTCTTTATCGAGTTCATTCGCGGCGTGCCGCTGATCACGCTCCTGCTCTTTGCCTCGCTGCTGCTGAACTTCTTCCTGCCGCCGGGCACCAGCTTCGACCTGATCCTGCGCGTGATCATCATGCTGACCTTCTTCGCCTCGGCCTATATGGCCGAAGTGATCCGGGGTGGCCTGGCCGCCCTGCCCAAGGGCCAGTATGAAGCCGCCGACGCGCTCGGTCTGGACTACTGGAAGGCGCAACGCCTGATCATCATGCCGCAGGCGCTGAAAATCTCGATCCCCGGCATCGTCAACACCTTCATCGGCATGTTCAAGGATACGACGCTGCTGGTGTTCATCGCCATTCTGGAACCGCTCGCTTTGGCCAATGCCATCCGCGCGGATACCAACTGGAACGGCATCTACTGGGAATTGTTCATCTTCATCGGTGCGCTGTTCTTCATCTTCTGTTTCGGCATGTCGCGCTACTCGATGTATCTCGAGCGCAAGCTGAAAACCGATCACCGCTAATCAAGGGGCAGGACCATGACCGAACCTGTTATCGAACTCCCGGTTGATCGCAAGATCGACACCAGCCACATGAAAGTGACCGACGAGGTTGCGATCCAGATCACCGGCATGAACAAGTGGTATGGCACCTTCCATGTGCTGCGCGACGTGAACATGACCGTCAACCGGGGCGAGCGGATCGTGATCTGCGGCCCTTCCGGGTCGGGCAAATCGACGCTGATCCGCTGCATCAACCGTCTGGAAGAACATCAGGCGGGGCAGATCATCGTCGATGGCACAGAACTTACCTCGGATCTGAAAAACATCGACAAGGTGCGCTCCGAAGTCGGCATGGTGTTCCAGCATTTCAACCTGTTTCCGCATCTTTCGATTCTGGAAAACTGCACGCTGGCCCCGATCTGGGTGCGCAAGATCCCCAAGCGCGAAGCCGAAGAAACCGCGATGCATTTCCTTGAAAAGGTGAAGATCCCCGAGCAGGCGCATAAATTCCCCGGCCAGTTATCGGGCGGCCAGCAACAGCGCGTCGCAATCGCGCGCTCGCTCTGCATGCGCCCGCGCATCATGCTCTTTGACGAACCAACATCGGCGCTTGACCCTGAAATGATCAAGGAAGTGCTCGACACGATGATCTCGCTGGCGGAAGAAGGCATGACCATGCTCTGCGTCACCCATGAAATGGGCTTCGCGCAGGCAGTCGCCAACCGCGTGATCTTCATGGATCAGGGCCAGATCGTCGAACAGAACGAGCCGCGCGCCTTCTTCAACAACCCGCAATCCGAGCGCACCAAACTCTTCCTGAGCCAGATCCTGGGCCATTGACCGCCCGCGACATTTCGCGCCCCTCGCGTGGGCGCGGATTTCCCGCTTGACGAAGCCCAAGGCTTCAAGCACTTGATCGCGCATGGCACAGGCACAGCTTTCCATCGACCTCTCGGCGCTTCAGGCCAACTGGCGCGCGCTGGACGCAAAATCAGCGCCGGGGGTGCAGACCGCCGCGACGGTCAAGGCCAATGGCTACGGGCTGGGCGCGGGTCATGTCGCCCATGCGCTGGCCCATGCCGGTGCGCGGCGTTTCTTCGTCGCGGTCGCCGAAGAAGGCATCGCCGTGCGCGCCGCCCTTGGCCCGGACCTGCCGATCCATGTCTATTCCGGCCATATGGAGGGCGACAGCCGCCTGATTTCCGAGGCCGGCCTGATCCCGATGCTGAATTCTGCCGATCAGATGGCGCGGCATTTCGAAACCCTGCCCCACCACCCTTTTGGCATCCAGCTTGACACCGGCATGAACCGGCTGGGCATGGAAGCCGCCGAATGGGAAGCGGTCGCGGAAATCGCGCTCGCGCAGGGCGCGCAACTGGTCATGTCGCATCTGGCCTGCGCCGATGAGCCGGACCATCCGATGAATGCACAGCAACTGGCCGAATTCCGCCGCCTGACCGATGGCATCGGCGTGCCGCGATCACTCTCGGCCACCGGCGGCGTACTTCTGGGGCCGGACTACCATTTCGAGATCACCCGCCCCGGCATCGGGCTTTACGGCGCGGCCCCTTTCATGGACGCCTATCCGGTCGTGCGCCTGTCAATCCCGGTCATTCAAGTGCGCGATGTGCTGGCAGGCGAGACCGTGGGCTATGGCAATACCTACACCGCGCCCCGCGATATGCGGCTGGCCACGATTGCCGCAGGCTATGCCGACGGGATCAGTCGAGCACTGTCAGGCAAGGCAACGCTCTGGGCGGGCGATACCCCCTGCCCGCTTGTTGGTCGCGTCTCGATGGATCTGCTGACCATCGATGTGACCAACGCGCCCGAGCCGCCCGAAGCGCTGGACCTGATCGGCCCGCATCAGGGCGTCGATGCACTGGCCGATGTGATCGGCACCATCGGCTATGAGATCCTCACGGGTCTGGGGCAACGCTACGCGCGCCGCTACCACTGAACCTCAGACCGAATAGCGCTCCATCGCCATCGAATCCTGCCGCAGCCGGGTTTCAAACGCCAGCGAGATATGCGCTTTCAGCGCCTCATAGGCGCGGTCGCCGTCCCCTGCCGCAATCGCCTCGACGATGCGGTGATGTTCCTCCAGCGTCTGCTGCCCCCGCCCTTCAAAGGAAATCGACGTGGTGGCCAGCAGCGCCATCGAGCGATGCACCAGATCCAGTTGCTGCACCAGATAGCGGTTATGCGAGGCCAGATGGATCTGCTTGTGAAACCGCTTGTTCGCACGGCTCAGCGCCTGCGGATCATCGATCAGCTTGCGATCCTCTTCGATCATCGCACGCAAGAGCCGGATTTCCTCTGCCGTGGCATGACGCGCGGCCAGCCGTGCGGCCAACCCCTCAAGCTCGGACCGCACGATGTAGAGTTCCGCCAACTGGTTGTGATCGAGCGAGGCCACGATCAATGACCGCCCGTCCCGCGTCAGCAGCGATTGCGTCTCCAGCCGCTGCAACGCCTCGCGGATCGGTGTGCGCGAGACGCCGAAACGTTCCGCCAGTTCTGATTCCACCAGCCGGTCGCCGGGCTTGTAAATTCCGCTGTCGATAGCTTCCAGGATCAGCGTATAGGCGTCTTTCAGGGGTTTCGTGTCAGTCATGTATCGCTCGCGTGTGTTTGCGTTCACAAAAGCCTGTTTTTGAGCGTGATAGCAAGCCCTCATGCCTTGCACAGCACGCAGCCAGGGTTAGATTGCGCGCATGCCAGCCGAATTTTTCCGCGACACCCGCGCCTGGGTCTTTGACCTCGACAACACGCTCTATCCGCCTGAAATGCGCCTTTTCGATCAGATCGAGGCGCGCATGACCGCCTATGTCATGGCCTCGCTCGGCGTGGACAGGGACGCGGCCAACCGCCTGCGCCGCGAGTATTGGGCCACATATGGCACCACGCTGGCCGGGTTGATGGCCGTGCATGCGCTCGACCCGGAACCCTATCTCGTCGATGTGCATGACATTGATTTCTCTGTGCTCACGCCTGACCCGGACCTGCGCGCCCATATCGCAGCCCTGCCGGGGCGCAGGATCGTCTATACCAACGGCTCTGCCCCCTATGCGCGCCGCGTCATTGAAGCGCGCGGCCTGTCGGGCCTGTTCGATGCCATCTATGGTGTCGAGGATGCAGGCTATCGCCCCAAACCCGAAGCCGCCGCCTTTGCGCAGGTGTTCCGGCGTGACGGGCTGGACCCTGCGCGCGCGGCGATGTTCGAGGATGACCCGCGCAATCTGGCAGTGCCGCATGATCTGGGCATGCGCACGGTTCATGTGGCCCCCGAACCGCTGGAGGCCACCCATATCCATCATCATACCGATGATCTGACTGGCTTTCTCGCGCGGCTGGTGGGCTAGCAGCGGCGCGCTTAGCGCGCCCGCCGCCCACCGCGCCGCCCGCCCGTGCGTGCGCCCGCATCCATTGCCGCGCGCGAGGCTTCGGCGAAAGTTGCGCCCTCTTTCATCGCATCCAGCACCTTGGACAACCCGATCCACGCGCCGCCATTCGGGTCGTGGTTCATCAAGAGGTTCGCCGCGCGAATGGCCTCCATCTCGACCGAGCGCACCGGGTTCATGATCGCACTCGTCATCCCCGCACCAATCGCCATCGGC
Organism: Natronohydrobacter sp.; assembly: GCA_020832555.1. Taxonomy (GTDB): domain Bacteria; phylum Pseudomonadota; class Alphaproteobacteria; order Rhodobacterales; family Rhodobacteraceae; genus Roseinatronobacter. The sequence goes on from JAFIEM010000043.1 coordinate 19,187, forward strand.
AGAAAGGCCGCATTGACCCCATGCCGGTTGGGCAGACCGAAACTGATATTCGACGCGCCGCAGGTTGTGTTCACGCCCAATTCGTCACGCAACCGGCGCACCAGCGCGAATACCTGATGCCCGGCGGTCGCCATCGCGCCAATCGGCATGACCAGCGGATCAACCACAATATCATGCGCCGGAATGCCAAAATCAGCCGCGCGCTCGACGATCTTCTTGGCCACGGCAAAACGCACATCCGGGTCTTCGGAAATGCCCGTGTCATCGTTGGAAATCGCCACAACCGGCACATTGTATTTCTTCACCAACGGCAGGATCGCCTCCAGCCGTTCTTCCTCGCCCGTCACCGAATTGAGCAAGGGCCGCCCGGTGCACGCCTCCAACCCCGCCTTCAGCGCTTCCGGCACAGAGCTGTCAATGCACAGCGGCACATCCACCAGCGCCTGCACCCGCGCGCACATTTCGCGCATCAGGGGCGGCTCGACAAAGTTGTTGTCGGCATAGCGCGGGTCTTCGGCCATCTTGTTGGAAAACACCGCACCCGAATTGATATCCAGCACCATCGCCCCGCAGGCCACCTGCTCCAGCGCGTCACGCTCGACGGTCGAGAAATCCCCCAGCTCCAGTTCTGCCGCCAGCTTCTTGCGGCCAGTGGGGTTGATACGCTCGCCGATCACGCAGAAGGGCTCGTCAAAACCGATGACGACCGTTTTCGTGGCCGATTCAATCACAGTGCGGGTCATGTTCTCTCCAGAAACTCAAGCGTTGGACGCAGGCCGGGCCGCAGCCCCGCCTTGCGCAATGGTCCAGTCGGTATTGGCCTTGATCCCCCCGAGCGGGAAGAAATGCAATGCCGCGACAGCAAATTCAGGATGCGCGGCCTTATGCGCGGCCAGTTCGGCAACCAGCTCGGTCGGTTCAAACGGCAACAAGAGCTTGGTCACATCCTTGGCACGCTTTTGCAACACGCGCAGCGATGGACCCACCCCGCAAGCGATGGCGAATTTGATCAGCGTCTGCAGTTTCGCAGGCCCGGCCACACCCAGATGCACCGGCAGGTCAATGCCTTCACGGCGCAGCCCCTTGGCCCAGTCGATGATCGGCGCGGCCTCGAAGGCGAATTGCGTGACGATCGCCATGTCGATCCCCTTGGCGCGGGCGAATTCCTCTTTCCAGCGCAGCGCCTCAAGGATCACGCGCGCGCCACCATCGGGGTCGATGTCGCGATTCCCTTCGGGATGGCCCGCCACATGCAAACGCCGGAACCCGTCAAACAACCCGGTTTCCATCAGTTGCATGGAATTGTCGTAAACGCCTTTGGGCATAGAGACCCCGCCGCCCAGCATCAGCGCCTCGCGCACATCGGCCTCGCCCTGATAGCGCGCAACCCAATCGCCCAGTTCCGCCCGGTCCGCGATAATACGCGCGGGGAAATGCGGCATTGGCTCCATCCCCTCGGCGCGCAGGCGGGCGGCCGTCGCAACCATATCGGCAATCGGCGTGCCCTCGATATGAGCGATATAGACCCGCGTCCCTTCAGGCAGGATCGCACGAAAATCGGCAACCTTCTCGGCCGTGCGCGGCATGACTTCAATCGAGAAACCCTGCATCAGCGCCTCAACCGCACCATTCTGCGGGGGGGCAACCGGGGCGGCGCGGCGGAAATTGAGAAGCGACATGAGACCCTCCAGCAGGTGCGAGCGTGACAAGACCAGCGCCCCTTACGCCCAACCATCATTGGCGATCAGAGCTTTCAGCCTGTCGGTGTCATACTCGGCTTCCAGCGCCGCTGCGGTCGCTTTCGCGACATCTTCATCACTGCCAGCGACCTCGACCGGGGCCGCCTTGCGCCACTCGGCCAGATAGGCATCGGCATCTTTCGCGCCGACTTTCATAGCGCAGCGGTCAATCGCCTGCTCGAAGCGCTCGGAAAGCTGGATCTTCTGCGCCTTGCGGCCCTTGCCGACAATCACCTGCGCCGGAATATCGCGCCAATAAACGATCACAAGCTGTGCCATGGTCCGGTCCTTTTCCTGCGCTTGATCCGACCCCTGTATAGGTGCCCCAAGCGATCTACCGCGGCCCGTGAGCGGCGAGTCCGTGACAGCTTGCGACACGCCAGCCATAGCGCGCAGGACCGGAACTTGACCAGCCAGTTCAGCTGTCGAATAATTCAAGTAAACTATGAAAGCGGCTCAAGCCTGCTGCAGAAACCCACTGCCCAACACAGGGCAAGAGCGACTTTTGTCATGCGCGCATGCCTGTCAGAACTTGCGCACAAGCCCCAGACGGAAATCATGTATTCTCAAGGTTGCATCGATATCGATAATGCGGAAGAATTGCGTATCGATGCGCCGCGTCCCAAAATCGGAATAGCGGTAATCGGCCCGCACCGCCCATTTGTCCCGAATGGCATGTTCAACCCCCAGACCGACTGTCCAGCCGGTGTGAGTTGTTCGATAACTGTGCGTGATCTCGCCAAAAAACGGGATGTTGCGTTGCAGGGTCGAATTAATCACGGCAACGCCCCCTGCGACATAGAACATTGACTGGCCGTGTATCACACCCGCACGCGCGCGCAGCGCCCCGGTCGCATGCACCTTGGTCTCGTAATAAGTGCCACCACCCGGACGGGTTCGGGTCCGCAGCATGCTTCTGCCAAATGCCGAAGCGAGATTCATCTCTGCTTCGACCCCAAGGATCACATGCTCCGTGGCCTGCCAATTGTACCCTGCGACCACTCCGCCCACGAAACCCCTGGCTGCCGGGCGGGCAAAGAGCGGCGTGTTGGTCGGAAAAAACAGCGACTCCACGGCAGAGATCGCGCCGCCTTGCAGACCGGCATATGGCCCTGCCCAGGAGTAGGCTGGCGCAGCGGGCTGCGGTATGGAGACAGGTACCGAGGTCACATCTGCAAGCGCGCTGCTGGAAACAAACGCGAAAACAGCAAGCCAATGACGCAGCTTCATCGCGTTCCTCTTTCCTAGTTTCAAATGCGGCAGTCGAAAACACGTGCGAACACAGAAACTTCTGTATAACAGCGTGGCTGAAAGTGAGAAAGCAGTATCTGCATAGACGGACCTACCGCGGATGCCACGCGCCGCCATGCAAGCAAAAGCTTGCGCAGAGGCACGGCTCGGATTACCTTGTCATCAACTTGTATTGGAGGGCGAAATATGACGCCCGAGCGTCCCGATGGCGCGGGCGCATCTCTGACACCTTTGGCACCGCAGCCCGATGCTGCGGCGTCCTCTTCGGAAAAGGCGCCGCGCCGCCCTGGACCCAGCAAACCGCAACTCTATGCGGCGCTGGATCTGGGCACGAACAGTTGTCGTATGCTCATCGCTCGCCCTCAGGGCGGGCATTTTGAGGTTGTGGACAGCTTCTCCAAGGCCGTTGAACTGGGCACCGGGCTGAAAAGCTCGGGGCTTTTGTCGCACCGGCCCATGCAGCGCACGTTGCAGGCGCTGCGCATCTGCCGCACCAAGCTGGAACAGCATGGCGTGCGCCGGATGCGGCTGGTGGCGACCGAAGCCTGCCGTCGCGCCCGAAATTCGGCCGATTTCGTGCGCCGCGCGCAGCGCGAGACCGGCCTCAAGCTCGATATCATCACCGCCGAGGAAGAAGCGCGGCTGGCGGTTGTGTCTTGCGCCTCGCTCGTGGCCCCGGATACCGAGCAGTTGCTGGTCATCGACATTGGCGGCGGGTCCACCGAACTCGTGTGGATCGACCTGTCGCGCGTTGCGCCGGAACGGCGCGGCAACGCGATCATGGCCATGCATCGCGGCCCCTTCATGCGCGCGCCTGCGGATGGCTATCCCCATGTTGTAGACTGGATTTCCGTGCCGCTGGGGGTCGCCACGCTGAAGGATTACTTCCGCGAGGTCGATGACGACGCCGCCCGTTTCGCGCTGATGAGCTGGTATTTCGAAGAGCAACTCGAAGCCTTTGCACCTTACCGCGATGCCACCGCGCATGAGAAATTCCAGATCATCGGCACCTCGGGCACGATCACGACGGTTGCGGCATCCTATCTGCGGCTGAAACGCTATGACCGCAACAAGGTCGATGGGCTGGTGATGAATTCCACGCAGGTCGATCAGGTGATCCGCGAATATCTGGCGCTTGGTCCCATCGGGCGGCGGCAGGATCCGCGAATCGGGCGCGACCGGCATACACAGATCATGTCGGGTGCGGCGATTCTGACCGCGCTGATGCGGGTCTGGCCCACGGATCGCATGTCGGTCGCAGATCGCGGTCTGCGCGAAGGGCTCTTGTTCGCGCAGATGAGCCGCGATGGCGTGCTTGATCTGACAAGTTAAAGAAAGCAAGTTAAGCCTATGACAACAAAGAATACATCCGGGCGCGGACAGCGCGAGCTGAAGGTCAAGGTCAAGACCGCGCGGGGGCGTAAACTCTCGTCAACCCGCTGGCTGGAGCGGCAGTTGAACGATCCCTATGTCGCTGCTGCACGGCGCGACGGGTATCGCGGGCGGGCGGCCTACAAGCTGATCGAACTGGATGACAAATACCGCTTTCTGGTCCCCGGTGCTCGCGTGGTCGATCTGGGCTGCGCGCCGGGCGGCTGGTTGCAGGTCGCCGTCAAGCGCGTCAATGCACTGGGTGAAAAGCAGGGCAAGCGCGTCGGCACGGTGCTGGGCATAGATCTGCAAGAGGTGGAACCGCTGGCCGGGGCCGAAGCGCATGTCCTTGATTTTCTTGAGGAAGGCGCAGAGGAACAGGTCAAGGAATGGCTGGGCGGCCCTGCCGATGTGGTCATGTCGGATATGGCGGCAGCTTCCAGCGGGCACAAACAGACCGACCATCTGCGGATCATGGCACTATGTGAGGCGGCGGCCTATTTCGCCTTTGATGTTCTGGAAGAAAGTGGCACATTCGTTGCCAAAGTATTGGCAGGGGGTGCGGAGGGCGAATTGCAGCAACTTCTGAAGAAGAACTTCAAGAAAGTCGCGAATGTGAAGCCACCGGCCAGCCGCTCGGACAGTTCCGAGAAATATGTTGTAGCGCAAGGGTTTCGCGGGCGTTCTTCAAGTGATACCTCAGATGAGCAGGTTTGAGGCGCGCAAGGGCGAATTATCGCTCGATTCTGAAATCGTTTTTCATGAACGCGTGACCTTCATCGGCGAGATCGAGAGCCCCTGGTCACTGGAGGACTGCCCCAAGAACCTGCGTCAGGCGCGCGAACGCGGGGCACCTGCGCGCGTCCATGTCGCGCCTGACTTCCGCCCCGCGCTGGACGGGATCGCGGCAGGTGACGCGCTGGTGCTGCTCTACTGGATGAGCCATGCGCCGCGCAATCTGCTGCGACAGGTGCCGCGCCACCGGAGCGAGGGGACAGGCACGTTCAACCTGCGCTCGCCGGTACGACCCAACCCGATCGGGATGGGAGTGGTGAAGGTGCTGGGCATCGACATGGCGTCCGGGATCATCGAGATTGACGCCATCGACGCGGTGAACGGCACGCCGCTGATCGACATCAAACCGCATATGCCGCGCGCGGATACCGTGCCGGAGTGATGGCGACGCTCGCGAAATTCCTTGCTGCCCTTGCTGCCCTTGGTATTGCCGTGATTACCTTGCTCGCTGCCTTTCAGACATCGCTTCTGTTCCCCCGCGCACTGGTCGGTCCGGCCCCGGATCTGCCTGCCGGGACGACGCGGCTGGAACTGCGCGGCGACGGCGGTGCTGTGCTGCACGGGGTCAGAATACAGGGGCGCGACCCGATGCGCCCGGTCCTTCTGGGTTTCGGCGGCAATGCCTGGAATGCGGAAGCGATGGCGCTGTTTCTGCACCAGATCGCGCCCGAACATGATGTGGTGACATTCCATTATCGCGGCTATGCGCCCAGCACGGGCCGCCCTTCGGCGCAGGCGCTGATGGCGGATGCGGTAGCGGTGCATGATCTGATTGCGCCGGATGCGCCCGGCGTGATTGCGGTGGGGTTCAGCATCGGCAGCGGCGTGGCCGCCCATCTGGCCGCGGAACGGGATATTGCGCGGGTTGTGCTGGTCACGCCCTTTGACAGCCTGAGCGCCGTGGCGCAGCAGCTCTACCCTTTCGCCCCGGTCCGGTTGCTGTTTCGCCATGAGATGAATGTGCAGGACGCGCTTTTCCGCAGCGGCGCTGATGTCCACCTGATCCTGGCCACGCGTGACGAGGTGATCCCGCCCGCCCGCGCAGAGGCCCTTGCATCAGCCCTACCGGAAGCGCAGGTGACGCGGCTGGAGACAGGGCATAACGCGATCTACAACCACCCGGATTTCGCGCCGCGCTTGCGCGCCGCCCTTGCGCGCTGAAGCTTTGGCTTTGGGCATTCGCCTTGACGGTTTCGCTTGGCCCTTGTTGCTCAGAGCTTTCGCCTAACTCTTGCGCTTTAAGGCTTTCGCCTAACCCTTCCGACTTGCGGCTTTCGCTTCGGACCGGCACCGATCTGAACAGAACCGCACCTCGTCCCAGACCTTGGCCCATTTCTTGCGCCAGGCGAAGGGGCGCCCGCACTGCGCGCAGGGCTTTTGCGGCAGATCGCCCTTGCGCACCATCTTGGGCATCAAGCGTTAGTCGTCGTCGCGTACAGTCATGCGCCCGTCTTCCCAATCGCCCGACAGCACCTCGCCCGTCGCATAGCGCAAGACACCCGTGCCGTGGCGCTGGCCGTTCAGGAATTCTCCCTCATAGACATCGCCCGTGGTATAGGTCGCAATCCCGCGCCCGGTGATCTGGCCACCGGACCAGTCGCCCTCATAGACGAAACCATCGCCAAGCTCGATCCGGCCAGTGCCCTCGCGCGTGCCCTCGGCGAACTGGCCGCGATAGACCGAGCCATCGGGAAAGACCATCTCGCCCTGCCCGTGCATCTCGCCGCCCATGAATTCGCCCGTATAGACGCGGCCATCGGCGAAAGTCATGACACCCTCGCCCTCGGACAGGCCCTGCACGAAGCCACCTTCATAAATGCCCCCATCGGCAAAGACCGCGCGGCCCTGACCGTGGAACTGACCCTCGCGCCATTCCCCTTCATAGGTGCCGCCATCGGCATAGGTGATCATGCCGGTTCCATCCGGCAGGCCGCCCCGGAACTGGCCCACATAGACCGAGCCATCGGGCTGGGTCAGCCGCCCCTCGCCCTCAATCTGGCCTGCGACCCATGTCCCTTCATAGAGATAACCATCCGCGCCCGACAGACGCCCCGGCCCTTCGCGCATGTCATTGACGAAGGTGCCTTCGAAAATCAGCCCATCGGCCTGTTCGACCCGCGCCTCGCCATCGCGCAGCCCGGCGCGGAACCCGCCGGTATAGACATCGCCATTGGCCTGGGTCAGCACGCCCTGCCCGTGCAGCTGCCCCTCCAGCCAGTCGCCCTCGTAGCGCAGCCCGTCCGGGCTGGTCAGCGTGCCGGTGCCGTGGCGCAGATCGGCCAGCATCTCGCCCTCATAGACCGCGCCATCGGGATAGGTGATCGTGCCCTGCCCTTCGCGCAGACCGGCAACCCAATCCCCCTCGTAGCGGTAGCCATCGGGGCGGGTCAGAACGCCGGTGCCATGCGGCTGGCCGTCAAGGAAGCTGCCGTCATAGACCGAGTCATTGGCGAAAACGCGGGTGCCCTCGCCCTCGATCCGGCCTTCGACCCAGGCCCCTTCATAGCTGGAGCCATCAGCGAATGTCATGCGCCCGGTGCCATGCGGCCGCCCTGCCGCGAACTGCCCTTCATAGACCGCGCCAGAGGGGTAGCGCGCGACCCCCTGCCCGCTGATTTCGCCCGCAACCCAGTCTCCGGTATATTCGAACCCGTTGGGCAACCGGTAGGTACCGGTGCCATGCTGCAGCCCGTCGAGGAACTCGCCCTCGTAGATGCCGCCATCGTCATACTGGCGCGACATGGTGCCATCGGTCTGGGCATGGAGCGGGGCCGCAAGGGCCAGAGTGACCGCAGCGATCATGGCGCGCGTGTGCGGGGGGCGGATGGGCATGTCGCGGAACTCCCTTGGACTTTGCGCGCGAGGGTAAGCGGGTGCGCTTAGGCTGGCAAGGGGGTTTGCCTTGCTTTGTCGTGAGGGGCTGGGCAGAGTGGCGGCATTCAGCGCGAGGGGTGGGATGAGCGACGCGGATACGGCCTATGAATTGGCGCGGGAGAAGATTGCGGAGGCGGCGCGGACGGGGGCGGAAGAACTGGATTTCAGCGGCGAGGCATTTCAGGCGCTGGATCGGTTGCCGCCGACAATTAGCGAACTGGCGGGATTGCAGTCCCTCTCGCTCCGAGGCACCAGAATCTTCAACATCACGCCACTATCGGGCTTGAAGGGATTGGAATATCTGGACCTAAACGACACCCAGATCACCGATCTTACGCCGCTGGCGGAGTTAAAGCGCTTGGTTGGCCTCTATCTCGCGAACACGAATAGCACTGACGTTACACCACTTTCGGGCTTGGTAGCGTTGGAGGGGCTCAGGCTAGCCAATACGGCAATCACGGATGTTGCCCCATTATCAAATTTAACAAGACTGCGCTTTCTTTGGCTCTACAGAGCTCAGATCAGTGACCTAGCGCCACTTTCGAACCTAAAGGAACTACAACTCCTCGAACTAGCAAATACTCCGACTACCGACCTAGCACCACTGTCGAACTTGAAAGAACTACGTGCACTTTCCCTTAAAAATACTCAGATTGTCGACATGCGTCCCATTACAGGTCTCTACAAGCTCGGATCTGACGATCTGTATGGCGAGAACTTGAAAGTTTTTATCTTAGTTGATGAATACTTAGACTTTCGGAGCACCCCTGCGACAAAACGCGATGCAACTTTAGCAAAACTCGCGCAGATCAAGGACAGCATTGACCGCACCCGCCAAACGCTGGACTATCTGCGCAGCCTGCCGCCCTGGCCAGCCCCCTACACCCCCGCCGCCACCCCCGACGGCAGCCCGCCGCAGCCGATTGGGGGCGCAAGCATCGACATGCAGGCCCAAGCCCTGAGCGATCTGACGCCGCTGGCCGAGGAACTGGTCCAAAGCCCAGAGACGGGCCGCTTCTCGGTGCGCCACAAGCCCATCGAGAAGCCCGATCTGCTGGCCGCGACCTTGGGGCAAGTTACGGATGCGATTGAAGATGTGCTGCATGACCCCAGCAACGGATTGAACGAAACCTCGCTCGATATCCGCAAGCTGAAACGCACGCTGGAACGGTATGCGAACGACCCGCAGCGCATCGAGATGGATTTTACAACTGTCCATCAAAGCCTGACGCGCCAGATCGCGTTGGAGGGATTGCCGCCGTCAGAAGAAAACCTTGCCCTGCTGACTGCGCTGGAAGAGGGCGCACAGGGTATTCGCGCGACAGATGCGGCTGTGGCAGTCAATCGGCGCATCTTGCAGGAACAGAAGCTGCGCGAATTGTCGCCCGAGGCTGTTGCAACAGTCAAAGCGCACGCGCCCATTGTGCAAGCCATCACCGAAGGCGACCTGCCGGAACAAACCGCCGAGGATGTTGACTACCTGACAAACGTCTTGCCAAACATGCCGCCCAGCCTGCCCGGTGTCACGCGCGATGATGCTATCTTGCACGGGCGCGATGAGGCGGTGCGGTTCTTTGGAAGATCATCGCGGATGCTGATAATGCTCAGAAAATCCGGCGGTATGATCGAGAAACTGCATCAAAGCACCATTTACAAAGCCGCAGAGATCATTCAGGCGCTTGTTGAAATCGTCAAAGTCGGTTTGTCGGTTTTCCCGTTATAGCTGCCCCGCCCGCCCGGCACCGCCGGGCAGCGCCCGCGAAGCGTGCAGGGGCGGGTGGGTGGG
>JAFIEM010000226.1 GCA_020832555.1 Natronohydrobacter sp.
CGGGCGCTCTGGGGGCCGGTGGTCTTGCCGCCGGCCGGGGCGGGATCGCCACGGCGGGTGCTGCCTCGACTGCCTATCGTCTCGGCGCCATGGGTCAGTCGGGCGCGGGCGGTGTCGCCTCGGGTCTGGGAGGCGTGGCCAGTGCCACCGGTTCGGCCATCGTCTCGCCCCTGCGCAACGCGGCCGTCCGCATCGCCTCCGGCGCACGCGCGAGCCATGCCGCCGGGACGCGCGCCGGTTTCGCCGCCACGGGCGGCACCTCCTCCATGGGCAGCATCGGCGGCGCCGCCGCCCCATCTGCCGCCGCCAACCCCGAAAGCCCGCCCGCCTGGGCGCGCGCCATCCGCCGCAACCAGATGATGAGCCAGGGCCTCTCTGCCGCCGGCCATGCACTCCGCGCCGGGGACAGCCCCGGCGGTGGCGCTTCCGTTTCCCTCTCCGAAGGACGTCGCCGATGAGCCTCTTCAAACGATCCACCGCCCATTACGGCAAGACCCCCGAACCCGAGACCCCGTATCAGAAGGCCGCGCAGGTCTGGGACGAGCGCATGGGCACCGCCCGCGTGCAGGCCAGGAACTGGCGCCTGATGGCCTTCGGCTGCCTGATCCTCGCAGGCGGTTTCGCAGGGGCGCTGGTCTGGCAATCGGCGCGCGGCACTGTCATGCCTTGGGTCGTCGAGATCGACCGCCATGGCGAGGCCCGCGCCATCGAGGCCGCGGCTGCCAACTTCCAGCCGAGCGATCCGCAGATCGCCTGGCACCTCGCGCGTTTTGTCGAAGGGGTCCGGGGCCTGCCCGCCGATCCGGTCGTCGTGCGCCAGAACTGGCTGCGCGCCTATGACTTCACCACCGACCGCGGCGCGCAGGCGCTCAACGAGCATGCCCGCGCCAACGACCCCTTCACCCGCGTCGGGCGCGATCAGGTCGCGGTCGAGGTCTCGAGCGTCATCCGCGCCTCGCCCGACAGTTTCCGCGTGGCCTGGGTCGAACGGCACTATACCGACGGCCAGCTGGCCCGAACCGAGCGCTGGACCGCGATCCTGACGGTCGTCCTGCAGCCGCCCCGCACCGCCGAGCGGCTGCGCGCCAACCCGCTCGGCATCTACGTCAACGCCATCAACTGGTCGCGGGAGATGAGCCAATGACCCGGATCAGCCTTGCCCTGCCCGCCGCCTGTCTTGCCCTCGGCCTCGCTGCGGGCTGCACCAGCCCCAGACAGGCAAGCTTCGCCTATGACGAGGCGGTGCCCCCGCTGCCATCGCCCCCGGTCACCGCCGCCGATGACAGCCCACGCCCGTTGCATGTCCCGCCCACCTGGACGCCCGCGCGGGGCGGCGAGGCTGCAGCCACGCCAGCCGCGCAAGTCATCGCCGCCAATGCCGCCGCACGGATTGAGCCCCGGCGCGAGGGGTATTTCAACGCGATCCAGATCTATCCCTGGTCCGAGGGCGCCCTCTATCAGGTCTATGCCGCCCCGGGCCAGATCACGACGATTTCGCTGGAACCCGGCGAGCGGCTGGCGGGCACCGGCCCCATTGCCGCGGGCGACACCGCGCGCTGGATCATCGGCGACACCGAAAGCGGCGCGGGCCGCGCAGCCCGGGTGCAGGTGCTGGTCAAGCCCACGCGGCCCGACATCCGCACAAACCTGGTGATCTCGACCGACCGGCGCAGCTATCTGATCGAGTTGATCGCCAGCGAAGAGACCTGGATGCCCGCCGTCGCCTGGGCCTATCCGCGCATGCCCCAGACCGCCCGCATCGCCCCCGCCGCCCCGGTGATCCCGCCGCCCGCCGCGCGCAACCACCGCTACGGGCTGCAGGGCGACAGCCCGCCCTGGCGGCCTGTGTCCGTCTTCGACGATGGCCGCCGGGTCTATGTGGTCTTCCCGCCGGGCATCGCCCAGGGCGAGATGCCGCCGCTTTTCGTGCTCGGCCCCGATGGCGCGCCCGAGATCGTCAACAGCCGCGTCCATGGCAACGTCCTGATCGTCGACCGTCTCTTCGGCGCGGCCGAGCTGCGCCTTGGGCGCGGACCCCGGCAGGAGGTGGTACGCATCCTGCGCCTCGCGCCCGAGGCTGCGGCCCCGGTACCCGCCACCGCCGTGGAGGATCGGTCATGACCGAGACCGATGCCCCCGACACCACCACCGCCATGCGCCTGCGGGCCGATCCGCCGCGCGTGACCCGCCTTTCGCGCAAGGTCATCGCCGGGCTGGGCGTGGTTGCAGGCCTCGGCATCGGCGGCGCGCTGATCTACGCCCTGCAGGCCCCCGACCGCACGCGCGCCCCGACCGAACTGATCTCCACCGACAGCCGCCAGCCCGCCGACGGGCTGCGCGGTCTGCCCACGAGCTATGATGCCATCCCGCGCCTCGGCCCGCCTTTGCCGGGCGATCTGGGCGGCGCGATGCTCGACGCGCAGCGCCGAGGCCTGCCGGTCGCGCCGCCGCCGCTGACCCCGCCCGCCATGGACCCCGAGGAACAGGCCCGACTGGCCGAGCTTGAGGCTGCGCGGATGAGCGGGCTTTTCTTCCAGACCCGCGCCACGACACCCGCCGTGTCGGGGATGATGCCGCCCGGGCTGACCGGCCCGGCACCCACGCCGGAAACCGACCCGCGCCGCGCCTTCCTGAATGCCGCCGCCGACCGCCGGACCGTCGCGCCCGATCGCATCGAGGCCCCGGCCTCACCCTGGCTCCTGCAGGCGGGATCGGTGATCCCGGCCGCGCTGATCACCGGCATCCGCTCGGACCTGCCGGGCCAGATCACCGCGCAAGTGACCCAGAATGTCTATGACAGCCCGACCGGCAGCCTGCTCCTGATTCCCCAGGGCACGCGGCTCATCGGCGAATACGACGCGGGCGTGACCTTCGGTCAGCGCCGCGTGCTGCTGGTCTGGACGCGGCTGATCTTCCCCGATGGCCGCTCGCTTGTGCTCGAGCGCCAGCCCGGCGCCGACACAACTGGCTATGCCGGGCTCGAAGACCGCGTCGATCATCATTGGGCCAATGTCCTGCGCGCCGCGGGCCTCTCCACGCTGCTCGCCATCGGCGCGGAACTGGCGGTGGACGAGGAAGATCGCATCGCCCGCGCCATCCGCGACGGCGCGGTGGGCACCATCACCGAGGCCGGCCAACGCATCGTCGAGCGCCAGCTCGAGGTGCCGCCAACCCTGACCATCCGCCCGGGCTTTCCGGTGCGCGTGCTCGTCACCCGTGATCTGGTGATCGCCCCGCAGGGAGGTTGAGATGACCAAGCTGAAACTCGGCCCCCTGGCCGATGACAAGCCGGTGAAACTCACCGTGGACCTACCCGCAGCCCTCCACCGCGATCTCGTCGCCTATGGAGAAATCCTCGGCCGCGACGCGGGGCAACCGCCGATCCCGCCCGCGCGGCTGATCGTTCCGATGCTGAAGCGGTTCATCGCCACGGATCGTGGGTTTGCGAAGGCGCGGCGGGGTGAGGGAGGGAAAGGACCAGCCAAGGCCAGCGACGCGCCGCCTTGACCGAGCTGCTCGGTGCGGAAGGGGACACCACACTGCTTGAATTGCGTCCTCTGATGATGATGGGTCGTGAACAGCGCTCTTCCGCTGGCTGCACCTGCGCCATCTGGGATCGTATCTCGCCGCAGGTGACGGCCCGGTCGCGGCTCAGGCGGCCAGGTTTTCGAGGATCGTCCGGGTCTCCGGCAGTCTTTGCAGCGAATTTCCGATATGTTCGCACCAGCGCGGGCCTGTGGACATCGCCGCGGCATGGGCCTGCCGCAGGTCGTCGGGCCGGTCTTCGGCCAGTGCCGCGATCAGGAATTCGGCCTGTTCCCGATCCTTGGCGGCCTTGAGGCTGCCTGCGCCATCGCGGCGACGGTCGGCGA
>JAFIEM010000186.1 GCA_020832555.1 Natronohydrobacter sp.
GCCGCCGCAAGAACAACCCGCTTCTGGTGGGCGATCCCGGCGTGGGCAAGACCGCGATTGCCGAAGGTCTGGCCAAGAAGATCGTCGAAGGGGAAACCCCTGCAATCCTTGCGCATTCCACGATTTTCTCGCTCGACATGGGTGCGTTGCTGGCAGGCACGCGCTATCGCGGCGATTTCGAGGAGCGGCTGAAATCGGTGGTGCAGGAACTTGAGGACCACCCCGATGCGGTCCTGTTTATTGACGAGATTCACACGGTGATCGGCGCGGGCGCCACGTCCGGCGGGGCGATGGATGCGTCAAACCTGCTGAAACCGGCGCTTCAGGGCGGCAAGCTGCGCTGCATGGGGTCCACCACCTACAAGGAATTCCGCCAGCATTTCGAAAAGGATCGCGCACTATCGCGCCGGTTCCAGAAAATCGATGTGGTGGAACCCACGGTCGAGGATTCGATCAAGATCCTGATGGGGTTGAAGCCCTATTTCGAGGAACATCACGACATCCGCTACACCAATGACGCGATCAAACAGGCTGTGGAACTGGCGGCGCGCTATATCAATGACCGCAAGCTGCCTGACAAGGCGATTGACGTGATTGATGAGGCAGGCGCGGCACAGCATCTGCTGCCCGAATCCAAGCGGCGCAAGACCATCGGTCCGAAGGAGATCGAAGCCGTTGTGGCCAAGATCGCCCGCATCCCGCCGAAAAACGTCTCCAAAGACGACAGCGAGATGCTGCGCGATCTGGAAGCCTCGCTCAAGCGGGTGGTGTTCGGCCAGAACAAGGCCATCGAGGCGCTGTCCTCGGCCATCAAGCTCGCGCGGGCGGGCCTGCGCGAACCCGAAAAGCCCATCGGCAACTATCTGTTCGCCGGGCCGACCGGTGTGGGCAAGACCGAGGTCGCCAAGCAGCTGGCCGATACGCTGGGTGTGGAACTGCTGCGGTTCGACATGTCGGAATATATGGAGAAACACGCGGTGTCGCGGCTGATCGGTGCCCCTCCGGGCTATGTCGGCTTCGATCAGGGCGGGCTTCTGACCGATGGCGTGGACCAGCACCCGCATTGTGTGTTGCTGCTTGATGAGATCGAGAAGGCGCACCCGGATGTCTATAACATCCTGCTGCAAGTCATGGATCACGGCAAGCTGACCGACCATAATGGCCGGACGGTGAATTTCCGCAATGTGATCCTGATCATGACCTCGAATGCGGGCGCGGCTGAGCAGGCGAAAGCCGCCATCGGTTTCGGGCGCGACCGGCGCGAGGGCGAGGATACGGCGGCCATCGAGCGCACCTTCACGCCGGAGTTCCGCAACCGTCTGGATGCGGTCATCAGTTTCTCGCCGCTGCCGCGCGAGGTGATCATGATGGTGGTCGAGAAATTCGTGCTGCAACTGGAAGCGCAGTTGATGGATCGCAATGTCACGATCGACCTGAGCGAGGATGCTGCCGCATGGCTGGCCGAGAAGGGGTATGACGACAAGATGGGCGCGCGTCCGCTCGCCCGTGTCATTCAGGAGCATATCAAGAAGCCGCTCGCGGAAGAACTGCTGTTTGGCAAGCTCGCCAAGGGCGGGGTGGTGCATGTGCGCCTGCGTGACGGGGCCATCGTGCTGATCACCGAAGGACCGGATGCCAAGCAGATTACGGGCAACAACCCGCCCTTGCTGACGGCAGATTGATCTGCCCCCGTCTGAAATCATATGCGGCGTCCGGTTTTCCGGGCGCCGTTTGCGTCTGAAAGCCCGCTCATGCTGATCCCCATTCGCGACCACAACCCCTCGGACAAGCGCCCCTATGTCACCTGGGCGCTGCTGGCCGCGAATGTGGTGATCTTCGCGCTGTACCTGCCGCTGTTCAGTGATGATTTCGCGCTGATGCATTTCTTTTACGACTGGGGCATGCTGCCTGCACGACTAAGCGCCGGGCAGGGTTTCGAGACACTGATTTCGCACCAGTTCCTGCATGGCGACCTGCTGCATCTGGGCGCCAACATGCTGTTTTTGTGGATTTTCGGCGACAATATGGAAGAGGTCTGGGGGCATTGGAAATTCCTTGGCTTCTATCTGATCTGCGGCCTGGCGGCGGCGGGACTGCAATATGCGACCGAGCCGAATTCCATGATCCCGATGGTGGGTGCTTCCGGGGCGATTGCCGGGGTGCTGGGCGGCTATTTCCTGTTCTACCCGCGCGCGCGGGTAGATATGTTCCTGTTCCTGATCGTGATTTTCCGCATCATCCCGATCCCGGCCTGGCTGGTGCTGGGAAGCTGGTTCGTGTTGCAGCTTCTGGGCGGGATTGGTGGCGCGATCGAGGGGGATGGTGTCGCCTATTGGGCGCATGCCGGGGGATTTATGGCCGGTGTGCTGTTGTGCCTGCCGCTCTGGTTGCGGATGGGCGGACGCGCCTATTGGAAAAAATGCCTTGGAGTCCCGCCACATGAGGAAGCGCAATATCGTTTCGTGAAAACCAGCGTGCCTGCGGCGGGCAAGAAGAACGGGATCAGGTTCAACCCCTGGCGGCGGTAATGTGACCTGTGCGCCGCAGCGCCTGTAGCAGTTGTGAAACATGCGCTTGCATGTCTGGCGGCTGGACTGGTGTCAGACCTGCGCGGTCATGCTAAACTTTACGCATATTTTGATTGCCTGGTTGCATATTGTACCACTTGATTTCACTCATTCCGGGAACCCTGTCGTGATCATTCGTCTTGCACTGGCATTTTATCTGGGCTTTCTTGGTGTTACGGCTGCTGCGGAGTCCCCGCGCCTGATCGGAAGTCTGGGGCAGCAGATGACCACCAACGATCCGGAAGCCTATTTGCGCTATATGGGCGCGTCACTGCTCTGGGGACTGCAGCCTGTGCTGGGGCTGTCGCTGTCCTCGAACGGGTCGGGTTGGGTTGGGGCAGGGACTGCCTATACCTACCGGCCAAAGGAAACCGGTTTGTTCCTGCGCGTCAGTTCCATGGCGGGGCTTTATAGCCAAGGGTCTGGCAAGGATCTGCAAGGGCCGATCCAGTTCCGCACCGCGCTTGATCTGGGCATGATGCAGCGCAGCGGCATGGAATACGGCATTGGCGCGGACCACCGCTCAAGCGCGCGGATCTACAAGCCCAATCCGGGCATCAATACGGTCCATCTGTTCGCATCGGTGCCTCTGCGCTGATCTGCAGGACCGGCGCGCGTCAGCCCAGCGGCACCACACAGTCACAGATGCGCAGCCGCACCCGTGCGCCCACGTCGATCATGGCGCCTGCACCTGAAATGACCAGCATGCAGCGCTCGCCCTCTTGCACCCAGTAAAGCTGGTCATGGCCGCGGAATTCACGCCCTACAACCGAGGCCGGGCCATCGGGATCGGGTTCGAGCATGATCTGCTCGGGTCGCACGGAAAGCGACACTGCGCCATTGGCTGCGCGCGACAGGGGCAGGGTGCCGAATTCGGTCTTGACCTCCATCCCCGAGGCGGTGCCGGTCAGGATATTCGAGCGCCCCATGAAAGAGGCGACAAAGGCCGAAACCGGATTGCGGTAAATCTCGTCCGGGGTGCCGATCTGCAGGACGCGACCTTTTTCCATTACGGCAATCCGGTCGGCGACGGCCATCGCCTCTTCCTGATCATGGGTGACAAGGATCGCGGCCGAACCGGCTTCTTTCAGAAGCTTGCGCACTTCCTGCCGGGTTTCGACCCGCATGGCGGCGTCAAGGTTGGAGAACGGTTCATCCAGCAGCACCAGCGGCGGGGCCACGGCCAGGGTGCGGGCAAGCGCCACGCGCTGTTGCTGGCCGCCTGACAGTTCATGCGGCTTGCGCGCGCCAAGCGCCTCCAGCCCGACCAGCGCCAGCATGTCGCGCGCGCGGGCTTCGG
>JAFIEM010000187.1 GCA_020832555.1 Natronohydrobacter sp.
CTCAAAGCACACCTGCGCCGGATCGGAGCACGCACATTCACGGACATGTTCAACGCAATTGCCGATATCTGCGACCTATACTCACCCGACGAGTGCTGGAATTACTTCACGGCTGCCGGATATGTCGCAGGTTAAAGGCGGGACGCTTTAGAGCGTCGGCCCGGAGTCTGTGCAAGCCCCGCCCGTGGTGCGCGGGCGGAGCCAAAAATCATGTCAGGCGTCAGAAGAAGCCCAGTTTGTTCGGGTTGTAGCTGACCAGCATGTTCTTGGTCTGCTGGTAGTGGTCCAGCATCATCTTGTGGGTCTCGCGCCCGATGCCGGATTGCTTGTAGCCGCCGAAAGCCGCATGGGCAGGATAGGCGTGATAGTTGTTCACCCAGACGCGCCCGGCTTCAATCGCACGACCAAAGCGGTAAGCGCGCGTCCCGTCACGGGTCCAGACACCAGCACCAAGGCCGTACATTGTGTCATTGGCGATGGCCAGGGCTTCCTCATCGGTCTTGAAGGTCGTTACCGACACGACAGGGCCGAAGATTTCTTCCTGAAACACGCGCATCTTGTTATGGCCCTTCAGGATCGTCGGCTCGATGTAGAAACCGCCCGCCAGATCGCCCTCCATCCTGGCCGAGGCCCCGCCGGTCAGCACTTCCGCGCCTTCTTCAACGCCAATGGTGAAATAGGACAGGATCTTTTCGTGCTGTTGCTGGCTGGCCTGCGCGCCCAGCATCGTGGTCATGTCGCGCGGATCGCCCTGCTTGATCGCCTTCACGCGCGCGATGCAGCGGGCGATGAATTCCTCGTAGATATCCTCATGGATCAGTGCGCGCGACGGGCAGGTGCAGACTTCGCCCTGATTGAAGGCGAACAGAACGAAGCCCTCGACCGCCTTGTCCAGATAGGCGTCATCTTCCGCCATGATGTCCTTGAAGAAGATATTGGGCGATTTGCCGCCCAGTTCCAGCGTGACCGGGATCAGATTGACGGTCGCCGCTTCCATGATCTTGCGGCCCGTGGCGGTGGAACCAGTGAAAGCGATTTTCGCAATCCGGTTCGACCGCGCCAGCGCATCCCCGGCTTCGGCCCCCAGACCGTTGACGATATTCAGCACGCCTGCGGGCAGCAGATCAGCGATGACTTCCATCAGCACCAGAATCGCGGCAGGGGTCTGCTCGGCAGGCTTCAGCACGATGCAATTGCCCGCCGCCAGCGCCGGGGCCAGTTTCCACGCCGCCATCAGGATCGAGAAATTCCACGGAATGATCTGCCCCACCACGCCCAGCGGTTCATGGAAGTGATAGGCCACCGTGTCATTGTCGATTTCCGACATGGTGCCTTCCTGCGCGCGCAAAGTGCCGGCGAAATAACGGAAATGATCCACAGCCAGCGGAATATCAGCTGCAGTGGTTTCGCGGATGGGCTTGCCGTTGTCCCATGTTTCCGCAGCCGCAATCAGATCGAGGTTCTGCTCGATCCGGTCTGCGATGCGCAAAAGTGTGTTCGCGCGCTCCGCCACGCTCGTCTTGCCCCATGCTTCTTTGGCCGCATGGGCCGCATCCAGCGCCAGGTCGATATCGGCCTGATCGGAGCGCGCAACCTCGCAGACTTTCTGACCCGTGATGGGGGTGATATTGTCCATGTAGCGCCCGTTCACAGGGGCGACAAATGCGCCGCCGATGAAATTCTCATAGCGCTGTTTGAAAGGCGATGTGACGCGGAAATCGACTTGAGTCATCTGGTTCATGGGGTCTCTCCTCCTGAAAAGACTGCCCGTCGGGGCAGCATGCGCACACTATATTCGTGATGCCAGCGCATATCTACGCGACCATAGTCTACGCGACTTTGGTCGTAATTTTCTTCATTCATAATAGATCTTCATTTTGCTCAAAAGTGGGAACTGGTTTTGAGCTTCTCGAACATGCGAAATCAGAGTGTTGGAGCAAGGCGCGTGAATGCGAATGAACGCGACGCGCTCTAGTACTACAGTTGCGGATAATGTCGAATTTTCCGATGTGCGATGGCGGCATTGAGCTGATGCTGGCGTCGCCATCTTGACCAGTCCCAGATGACATCAAGATCAAAGATTGTGGTCCGCAGCAGACGGCAAATGAGTTTTCGGATCTCTGATGTTGTCATGCAGCGTTGAAGGCGTTCGATGAGGTGGTGACCGGCGACATGCGTGGACTCGTTTCGTTCTGTTTTTGAAGAACCGTTTTTCTCTGATCTGCCACGAGCTTTGCCAGGAATGCCGCTGCTGCCATGACAAGGCTGATGTGGCGATGCCAGCCATGCCATGAACGCGCCTCGCAGTGATCTAACCCCAGATCATCCTTGGCACGCAGGAAGCATTCTTCGACGGTCCAGCGCAATCCGGCGGCAGAGGCCAGTTCGGATAGGGATGTTTCCGAAGGCGCATGCGCGAAATAGTAGGAGATATTTCCGGAATCACGAAGCGTGCGACGGGCGAGAACCCAGCGCGCGAAACCTCTCTGTGATGTTTGGCCAGTTTAAAGAGCCGGAAAGTGCCGTTCTCTGCTGGCTGGCAACAGTGGATGCCAGCAACAGACCGAATGTTTCACCCAAGGAGATCTATGCCGAAACCGGCGCGAACCGCCTTGTGATTGCCGATATTATCTCGGCGCGCAGTGTCAGGAACATCCGGGTAAACCCTGCGGTCTGTGTCAGTCTAATTGACGTTTTCCTTCAGCGAGGGCGCAAGGTGGAAGGCATGGCTTAAATCATCGCCCCCGACCACCCGGATTTCGCGGCATTGGCTACGCCGTTGCTGGCGATGACGGGCGGCGCATTTCCGATCCGCCATGTGATATCCGTCAGGGTTGAACGGACCTCGCCTATCCTTGCTCCAAGCTACGTATTTTATTCAGACCGAGGCGAGGCAGAAATGCGCGCAGATGCCTATCGCACTTATGGAGTACAGCCGATACCGAAATGACCGCAAGGTCCCGCACAAATGCCGGTCGGACTGCGTTTCGCATGCTGCAGCGCCGCAAGGCAGGTAGGAGTGACGGATGCTACGTAGGTCACAAATGGCGGGTTTAGGCACCCCTTGGTTAGCGCTTCTTGGGAATCTTTTTGAGTTCTGGATTTGATGGGTCGTCGTTCGCAATAATAACTTGAGCAAAATGTTCTGGGCGGTTTTCTTGGATGTAAAGGTCACAGGCAGGTTGATAGCGACTTTCATGAAGGTGTTTGGCAGCTGAGAGGCCTCCAAGTTTTGGTGCATCTCGACGCGCCCCGCGTTCGGTGGCAACATCCCGGGATACGTCTAGAAAAATGGAGTAGTCCCAAGCCTCCCGCAAAACAGGCCCAAGCAAGAAACTTCCGTCTACGATCAATACAGTATCGCGCGTGAGAGAAATTGGGTCGGGGTCTAGAGGCTTATCTGTCTCGAGATCAAGCGATGCGGTTTGTACCAACCAGCCTTCTGGCTCAGCATCACTTTCGCCCAGAGTATCAAGAAGTCGCCGGCGAACGGCGGCCAGATCATATGCGTCTTCGTAGTATCCTCGCGCTGAAGAGCGCCCTTGACGGTATCGAATGGCCCGAGGGTTATGGAATCCGTCCACCCCAACGTGAAGAACTGGTCGCCCCATACTTTCCAAGGTTTTCGCAAGTTCCATTGCGAAGGTTGTCTTCCCAGATGCAATTCGACCGTTAACTGCAACGCTGATGGGGTGAGTAGTAGGTATTTGATTTATCTGATCGGCCACTTTTGCTGTCAATTGCTTGCGTTTATCCATTTGCAGATCGCCTTAGGTGTCACATCCCGCATGATTATACGGCCGTTTCTTGAACAGCTCCGGCCTC
>JAFIEM010000188.1 GCA_020832555.1 Natronohydrobacter sp.
GGCGTTCGACCTCCATTTCCAGATAGGCGATCGGCACATCGATATTGGCCAGCGCCGTGCTGGCGGCCAGACTGGCAAGGGCAGTTGGAATGATCAGGGATCGGTATGTCATGCGGCCTCCTCCCAAAGGTTGTCATAAGGTTAGACCGGTGTCGCGGTGCCCTGAAATAAGACCTTGGTTGCATGTACCTTGGTCGTATTTCCAAGCCCGCGACGCGCTCACTAGGCTATGGTCCATCATGCTTATGGAGGAGACAGTCATGACACGCGCAATCACACTGGCCACTGCGGCTTTGCTGGGCCTGAGCGGCGCGGCCCATGCCGCCGGCGGAGATCTGGCCTCGCTGCCCATACCGCTGGAGCTGCAAGTCGGCACCGGCGACAATGGCTTCGGCATGGAACCCAATGAATTCCAGATGCAGACTGGGCAGGCCTATCGTCTAACGGTTCAGGCGGTTGGCTGGCATGAATGCAATTGGGAAGCCCCGTCATTTTTCAAGAACACATGGATTCGCAAGATCGAGGCGGGCAACATGGAAATCAAGGTTGCCTATCTCTATGAGCTGGAAATGGACATGGATGGCGAGGTCGAAGTCTTCTTCGTGCCGATCCGTCCGGGCACCTACAGCTTTGGTTGCCGGGGGCTGGAAGATCGCGGCATGACCGGCAGTTTCATCGTCGAATAATCCGCCATATGACAAGAAGGACACTGCAATGTTCACACTCCGCCGCCCTATCCTGGCGGCGGCGTTGGCTTGCGCATCTGCCAGCCTGACGCCCGCCCATGCCGAAAACGCCCCTGTCCTGGATCATGCGGACTTTGATCGCGTTTTTGCGATAACCACTTTCGAGCACCGGATCACGCGCAGTGCCGAACGCACGGCCTATCCCGATACGCTTGAACGATTCGGTGACCTGTTTGCGCTCGGCGGCTATCGCATGGAACCGCCGGATGAAGATAATGAATGGTATGCGCGCACCTATGTCTGGGCGCCTTCCATGTTTGCCATGCAGCTGGGCGAAACGGTTCTGTTGGAGTTTTTCGGGATCAATGGTGAGCACCATCTGACAGAACTGCGCGACCCGGCCGGGCAGCTTCTGGAAGAGTTCGACATCTATCGCGGCCAGATCACGCAGGTCTCTTTCAGCCCGGAAAGCAGCGGCATACATGAATTCGTCTCAACGACCCGCTTGCCTGGGATGGTCGGTCAGATTCTTGTTCTGGATTGAGACATTGGCACGTGAAACTGATCTGAATCTTATCCCTTCGTCGCATAGCCCATGGTCGAATAGCGCGTCCGAACCGGCTTCGATAGGGTCATTGCAAGCCTGAAATACCGGAGGAGAGATGATGAAAACCCAACTGACAACCCTGCCCGCCGCTGCCCTTGCGCTCTGCCTGTCCACCACACTGGCCTTCGCCCATGGCGATGTCGCGCCGCAGCCCGTGAATACCGAAGGGCTTCCGGAACTGACGGGTGGATGGGAGTTTGAAAACCCGTTTCGTGACCCTGATGGCGATTATTGGGAACGCGCACTGCGCATCGGGGACAGCGCCTATAACCAGAACTGCGCACGCTGCCACGGGCTTGAGGCCGTCTCGGGCGGCCTGGCCCCGGACCTTCGCTTCCTGATGGCCGAGGAAATGGATGACGAGTGGTACATGGAGCGTGTCCGGCGCGGTTCCGGCGACCGGATGCCCGCCTATGAGGATCTGATGAACCAACAGGCCATGTGGGCGATCCGCACCTATATCGAAACGCGGCCCGATCCTGATGGTATTGCTGAGTTCATGCCGCGCCTGCGCGATATTCGTGACGGACTGCGCGCAAAGCAGGAAGCGATTGCAGCAGGCACGGCGACCGAGGCAGACTATGCCGAGGAAATCGCCGCCCTGCATGTCGAGCTGATGGAAATCGCCGTGGCAGTTCCTACCATGTCGGGCGCCCCCAAGGCTGACAGTATCGCACGCCGTGCTGCCGTCATACTGGAACGCGGTGGCGACCGGTCCCTGCGCGAGGCGGATGAGACCCTGACCATCGGGCTGTCCGTGGCGCGCTGAGACGCAACCCGACGGAGAATAGAATGACACTGAGAACCTCCCTGTCAGCACTGGTGCTGATGACTGTCCTGACCCTTGCCGGGTCAGGACTTTTTGCGCGTGAATTCCCCTCGGATGATACAGGTCGGGACCGCGTCGGCATTGATTATGACGAAATCATGGAACGCGGTTTCATCGAGATCGGTGTCTATGAGGATTTCGCCCCCTATTCCTGGCGCGACAGCTCCGGGCAGCTTGTGGGTGTCGACGTGGCGCTCGCGCAGCTCATCGCCGATGAACTGGGTGTCTCGCTGCGCGTGACGGACCTGCCTGCAGACGAGGATGTCGACACCGACCTGCGCAACTATGTCTGGCGCGGGCATTACATGGGGCGGCGCGTGGTCAATGTCCTGATGCGCGTGCCCTATAACCGCGAGCTCGATTACCGCAACGAGCTGGCTGCGCTGACCGGGCGCTATGCGCAGGAGCGCCTGGCGATCGCCTATCGCGTTTCGGAGTTTCCCGATGAGCCGCCCTTTCCCGGCAGCTTTCAGACCCGTCCGGTTGGTGTGGAAACCTACCAGCTGGCGGATTTCTATCTGACGGGTTTGCCGGGCGTCCTGCCAAATATCCAGCGCCGCCGACATCTGCCGGATGTGATCGAGTTGCTGCGCACAGGAGAGGTGACAGCCGTGATGGGCATTCGGGCGCGGCTGGAACACTATCTGCAGGATGATCCGGAATTTGCTGTCGAAAGCGGCCCATTGCCGGGCCTGTCCATCGGATCATGGCCTGTGGGCATTGCCACGGCTTTCTATACCGCGCGGATGCTGAGCTACGAGGTCGATGATATCATCACCGCTGCAGTGCGTGACGGGCGGGTCGAGGCGATTTACCGCGATCATGGTCTGACCTGGGAAGAGCCGGCGCGCTGAGATATCCGGCACAAGTAGGGTGCGTGCTTTCGCACGCACCCTACAGGCAGGTTTTCTGGCGCAATCAGGCTGATGCCTGCGCCGTCAACATCATCTGCCGTGTGGCCAGGCGGTCAGCTTCTGCTCTGGCATGAGTGACAAAGACAGTCGCAGGACGCTGTTCTGCAATCACGCTTTCCGTCAGCGCCAGCATGTCCGCAACCAGCGCCGGGTCGAGCGATACGAAAGGCTCATCCAGCAGCAGAATATCGGGTTTCGCCGCATAGGCGCGCGCCAGTGACAGACGACGCTGTTGGCCCAGCGACAATTGCCCTGGATAAAGCGCACCCTTCCCCGCCAGTCCGACGCGGGACAGCGCGGCTTCGGCCTGTTGCGCATTCACGCCTGTCGTCAGTCGCAGATTGTCCAGCGCCGAGCGCCAGGGCATCAGGGTGGGTTCCTGAAACACCATCGCCAAACGCCCCTCGCGCCGGACCTGTCCGTCAAAGGCCGTATCCAGCCCGGCAAGGATCCGCAGAAGCGTCGATTTGCCGACACCCGACGGGCCGAGGACGGCCAGAACCTCGCCGCGCGCGACCTGAAAGGCCAGATCGCGCAGCACGTCTGTCGCGCCAAAACGCTTGGATCTTATCACGACTTGCAGACTCATGCCTCTCTCCAGCGGCGCGCGCGCCGCTCCAGCGGCTGCAGGATCAGGGTCTCGATGGCCAGCATCACGGCGATGAAGCTCAGCGCGTAGACCATCACCATGGTCACATCGAACATCTGGAAATGCAGGTGGATCTTGAAACCCACCCCCTGTCCGCGCCCCAGAAACTCGACCACCAGCACGATCTTCCAGATCAG
>JAFIEM010000189.1 GCA_020832555.1 Natronohydrobacter sp.
AGCACGGATTGCGCCAGGCGGCGCAGGATGAAGGCGATCATGTCGGACCTCGCATCTCAGGGCAAAAGGGTCAGCTTTTCTGCCCTAAACAGATTGACCCGCGCGGCCTATACCGCACGGGTCCACAGGTCAAGCCTGGTTTAGTCGAATGTGACCGTCGTCATGCGCGGCTGGTTTTCCGGGTGCACATCCAGCGTGACGCCTTCGCGCATCGCATAGGCCAGAACCTGATTATGCACATTCAAGAAAATCCGCTCATTCACGACCTCTTCCCAGATTTCGGCGATCACCGCATCGCGGGCTTCCAGATCGGTCATGGTCGCCAGAGATTGGATCTTCGCGTCGAGTTCCGGGTTGGAATAGCGCGAGCCGTTGAACGAGCCGTAGCTGCCCTCGCGGGTATGCACGAGGAAATCGAACACATACTGGCTGTCAAAGGTCGGAACGCCCCAGCCCAGCATGTAGAAATCGGTTTCCCAGTTCTCGATCAGCGGGAAATGCAGTGAGCGGGTCTGCGCGTTCAGGTTCACGTTCACATTGATCCGCGCCAGCATCCCGACCAGTGCCTGACAGATGGATTCGTCGTTCAGGTAGCGGTCATTCGGGCAATCGAGTTGCACCGAGAAGCCATTGGGGAAACCCGCTTCCGCCATCAACTCGCCCGCGCGGGCAAGATCAGGGTCGCCAAAGGCGTGCATTTCCTCGGTCCAGCCATTCACGAAAGGCGGCAGAGGTGCGGCCGAGGGCTGACTTTCCCCGCGCATCACGACCTGCATGATCGCGTTGCGGTCAATTGCCAGCGACATGGCTTCGCGCACCATCGGGTTGGCGAAGGGGTTGGTGTCCGCATCGGAAGACGCGAGCCGCTCCGAGGTCATGTCATAGCTGAAGAAGATATTGCGGTTCTCGGGGCCGCGCACAACCTTGATCCCGTCGGTCTGTTCCAGCCGCGCGATGTCCTGCACCGGCACGTCCTGAACGATATCCACCTCGCCCGACAGAAGCGCTGCGACGCGGGTCGCGGCCTCAGAGATCGGGGTATAGATGATCTCGGTCACGGCTGGCGCATCATCCCAGTGATCCTCGAACACACGCAGGACAGTGCGCACTTCGGGGTCACGCTCGACCAGCGTGTAGGGGCCGGTGCCCATCGCGTTGCGGATCGAATAGGCTTCCTCGCCAGCGGCGAAATTCGGCGCGACCGTCACGCCATTCGCCTCGGCCCAGGCCTGCGACATGATGAAGGTGTTGGTCAGGTTCTGCACATAAAGCGGTGCCGGGCCGGACAGGCGCACATGCACCGTGCGGTCATCAACTGCGGTGACTTCCTCGACAGCCGCATGAAGCGCGGCCATGCCCGAGGGGGTGGTCCGCGCACGGTCAAGCGAGAACACCACATCCTCGACCGTCATTTCCGACCCGTCATGGAATTTCACACCTTCGCGGATGGTGAAATACCAAACGGTGTCATCTTCCTCGGTGATGCCCCATTCGGTCGCCAGACGCGGGCTGAGCGACCCGTCAAGCTCGCGCTCGACCAGTGTCTCATAGATATGATGCGCCAGCGTATGAGTCGGCCCTTCGTTCTGGCTGTGCGGATCGAGCGTGAGTGAGTCGCCTACCCGCGCCCAGCGAATGGTTTCCGCGGTGGCGGCAAAGCCCGACAGCACAAGCCCCGTCGCAGCAACGCCCGTCAAGAGCGCGCCGCGCGCGGGAAGAAGTGATTTCATCAGCATCGTGATCTCCCTGATGGTGAATTTCCCCGTCCTCTGGCCAGTTCGGCTCGCGGGGAACTGTGCTGATTGTTCTGCGCTTTGTCCGGCCAAGTCAAGCGGGGTGCCTTTGGCCCATATCTGATGACGTAAGGGAAAGTATCCCACGAAAACGAAGAACCCCGGCACAAGGGCCGGGGTTCCTGCATTGTTTTCGCTATGATACGTGCAGATCAGCCGCGATCTTTCAGGGCTGCGCCCAGAATATCGCCCAGAGATGCACCGGCATCGGACGAGCCATACTGCTCGACCGCTTCCTTCTCTTCCGCGATCTCGCGAGCCTTGATCGACAGGCCCAGACGACGGGTCTTGCTGTCCACGCTCGTCACACGCGCATCAACCTTGTCACCGACCTGGAAGCGCTCGGGGCGCTGGTCGGCACGGTCACGGGCCAGATCGGAACGGCGGATGAAGTTCTTCGTGCCGTTATATTCGACCTCGATGCCGCCTTCTTCGATCGCGGTCACAGTGCAGGTGACGATCGAGCCGCGCTTCACGCCTTCCACCGCATCGGAGAAGGTGTCGTTCTCCAGTGCCTTGATCGACAGCGAAATGCGCTCGCGCTCGGCATCCACCTCGGACACGACCGCATGGACCATATCGCCCTTGCGGAAGTCCTGGATGGCTTCTTCGCCGCGCTGGTCCCAGCTGATGTCGGACAGGTGCACCATGCCGTCGATATCGCCGTCCAGACCCACGAACAGACCGAATTCGGTGATGTTCTTGATCTCGCCTTCGATCTGGCTGCCCACGGGGTGGGTTTCGGCAAACAGTTCCCACGGGTTGCGCTGGGTCTGCTTCAGGCCCAGCGACACGCGGCGCTTGGCACCGTCGATTTCCAGGACCATGACATCCACTTCCTGCGAGGTGGAGACGATCTTGCCGGGATGCACGTTCTTCTTGGTCCAGCTCATTTCCGAGACATGGACCAGACCTTCGACACCGGCTTCCAGCTCGACGAATGCGCCGTAATCGGTGATGTTGGTCACGCGGCCCTTGTGGACCGACCCGATGGCATATTGCGTTTCCACAGCGTCCCAGGGATCAGCCTGCAGCTGCTTGATACCAAGCGAGATGCGATGCGTTTCCTTGTTGATCTTGATGACCTGCACCTTGATCGTTTCGCCAATGGTGACGACTTCCGACGGGTGGTTGACGCGGCGCCATGCCATGTCGGTGACGTGCAGAAGCCCGTCCACACCGCCCAGATCGACGAATGCACCATATTCAGTGATGTTCTTGACCACACCATCCGCGACCTGACCTTCGAGCAGCTTGCCGATGACTTCGGCACGCTGTTCGGCGCGGGATTCTTCCAGAATGGCACGGCGCGACACGACGATATTGCCGCGACGACGGTCCATTTTCAGGATCTGGAAGGGCTGCTTCAGACCCATCAGCGGACCTGCATCGCGCACGGGGCGCACATCGACCTGAGAGCCGGGCAGGAAGGCCACAGCACCGCCCAGATCGACCGTAAAGCCGCCCTTGACGCGACCAAAGATCGCGCCATCGACGCGGGCTTCATCGGCATAGGCTTTTTCCAGACGGTCCCAGGCTGCTTCGCGACGGGCTTTTTCACGGCTGACAACGGCTTCGCCGCGCGCGTTCTCGACGCGCTCGAGATAGACCTCGACCTTGTCGCCGACCGCGACCTGCGGGGCTTCGCCGGGTTCTGCAAATTCTTTCAGCTCGACGCGGCCTTCCATCTTGTAGCCGACATCGATGATGGCCTGACCTGCCTCGATGGCAATGACCGTGCCGGTAACGACAGAGCCCTCATCGGGCGTGTCCATTTCGAGGCTCTCAGCGAGCATTGCCTCGAATTCTTCCATGGTTGCTTTAGCGCACATTCAGTTTTGCTTCCTTTGCATCATGTTTCTGGCCAGGCGGTTGCCTCCGCCGGTCTTTCCTCATACTCAAGCGGCCCTCCGGATCACGCGAGAACAGGCAACAAACACAAAGGGTCGCGGCTTGCGCCCGACCCTGCCCGTCTTGCTGATGTGCTCTTTCGGCCTTCTTGATTGGCCGTTCTATAGGGGTG
>JAFIEM010000190.1 GCA_020832555.1 Natronohydrobacter sp.
CCCGGCACGCGGTATTTTCGTTCGAAGCTGAGCAGTGCCATGCTTCCCTCTCCACATTATGGCGATCAGGCCCGGTCATGCAGGGCCTGCCGCGGTGGGTCTTTCCCGTATCGAGAATTGTCGCGGGCGACGTGGCCAAGCCCCCCCGCCCGCGACGGTCGAGTCTGTCCTGCTCAGCTACCGGCAGCGCGTGCCGCAGCGGCCGCGAACCAGTTGATGCCGTTCGACAGCACCACCAGGTGAATCATCGCGGCCAGCAGGAAGAGGAAGACGCCCTGAGCCACGAACACGCGGCGGGGGTCGAAGATGAGCCAGATCTTGTAGAATTTGGACATGTTTAATCCCTCCTCAGAACCAAGGGCGCCAGATATAGGTCGCAATATGCGCGACCACCGCAACGCCTACAAAAAGCGTCAGACCGCTCATGTAGACCGAGTGCAGTTCCTGGGCCTGCTCATCAGTGAGACCTGTGAAAGACAGATCAGTATTTTCAGCCATAGTATCCTCCGGATCATCAGACTGACACCGCACACCCTGCGGCCGGGATGGCGCTGCCCGTTGCCGGTCAACACCGCTCCCGCAGACCCTGGCCCACGGGAAGCTCGAACATCCTCAGCTTGTCAGCTGCGGAAGATGATGGGCGCGATCACATGCGCATCTTTCAGCGCGCGACCGACAGGCCCGAGCGCCGGCAAGCGCCCTGTTGTAACAAGCCGCCAGCTCCAGGTGATCAGACCTGTCACCAGCGCCAGCAGGAAGATGACGCTGAAATAGAGGCGGTATTCCCAGGATTGCGCACGGTTCCCGCGCGGGCGCTGGGGGGCATTCACTGTGTAGTCAGCCATTGTTTCTCTCCTCTGGTTCAGCCGCGGGTCTGGCCGGGGCGCAGTGCCTCGACCATGCTCGCGTCAACTTCGTCCGCCCCGCCTTCGAGCGCGGCTTTCTCGACCGCATCGCGCAGGCTGCGCGCGGCGGAAATTCGGGTCAGGATCGGGTGTTCGGCCACAATCCGGTCGAGTTCGCGCTTGGCCGCTTCCGACCAGGGCAGATCCCGTTTCAGGGTCGCAGGTGTGGCTTCATGCGCATCCATCGCGCTGCCCAGCGGCAGGATATGGAACAGCGCATCGAACAGCCCGTTGCAGACCTCTTGCAGCACATAGGTTGCGCCCGCGTAGCCCATGACCGGTGTGCCGGTATGGCGTCGGATCGCGGCACCGGGGAAGCTGGCGGGGATGAAGGCGGGTGCCGGGCCGAAGCCTGCTTTCATCTCGGCCAGATACATCTTCTCGTTGATCGAGCCGAACACGATCAGCGGGCGCTTTTCATGCATCAAGGCGCGCACACGGTCATTGTCGGTCTTGGCCCCGCGCACACGGGCAACCGCGAAGGCACAGGGCATGCCCAGATCGTTTTCCAGGAAATTGCGGATACCGCGCGCATAGGTTTCATTGGCGACGACCGCGAAACTGGCGGTGGCGTAGAAATCCTGCGTGACCGAGCGCCACAGATCCCACATCGGTTTCAGCGTCGAGTGTTTCTCGCGTGTGATGAAGGGTTCCGGGTCCAGCCCCAGCATTTCGCCCAGCTTGCGCAGGAAGAGCGTGGTGCTGTCCATGCCGATGGGCGCTTGCAGATAGGGCTTGCCAAGACATTCCGCCAGACCCCGGCCAAATTCGCGATACATCACGATATTGGCGTCGGCATTCACCAGATTGCGCATCTCGGCCAGATGGGCACCGAGCGGCATGACCATATTGACCTCGGCCCCGATGCCTTCGACCAGACGCCGGATCTCGGCCAGATCGGACGGCATGTTGAACGTGCCATACATCGGCCCAAGGATATTGACGCGGGGTTTTGCGCCTTCTTCGCGCTTCTTCTCGGGCGGCATGCGGCCCTTGGTCATGCCGAATTCGGTGAAGATCCAGGTCATCGCGCGATCGGCGGCTTCCCATTGATCCTCGTCGATGGTGCGCGGCAGGAAGCGCTGGATATTCGTGCCCATGGGCGTGACACCGCCGCCGATCATCTCGGCGATGGAGCCTGTGACCACGACAGCGGGCAAGGCAGGGTCGAGCGTCTTCCAGGCGCGTTTCATGGCGCCTTCGGTGCCGTCCCGACCCAACTCCTCCTCGCCCAGGCCCGTGACCACGATGGGCAATTCATGCGGCGGCAGCGCATCCGTGTAATGCAGGACGGATGTCACCGGCAGGTTCTCGCAGCCCACCGGGCCATCGATCACCACTTGCAGGCCCTTGACGGCGCAGAAAGCGTAGATCGCCCCCCAATAGCCGCCAGCGCGGTCATGATCCTGAACCAGCATCAGATCATCTCCTGCGCTTTGGCGGCGCGCGCCTGTTTGTCCAGCTTCTTCTGATGCTGTTCGCGGAAGTCAGGCCGCAGATTTGGGCTGCCTTCCCAGATACCGGCAGTGTCACCGGTCCCCACGCCCTCGAAGAAGTCGCGCATCTTGTCCATGCGTTCTTTCCCGGCGATGGCGGCATTGACCACCTCGCCCAAGGAACCTGCACCTGCCGGACCCATCAGGGGCCGCGCCGAAATCAGGTTGGTGAAATACAAAGACGGCGTGCCCTTCTGCTTGGCGTGTTGCACCACAGGGGTTGTGCCGATCACCAGGTCGGGGTCCAGCCCATCGCATGCGGCCAGATCATCACTCAGCGAGGCGCGGAATTTCACCGCCACGCCACGAGCTTCCAGCCACTCCTTGTCAGCGGCATTCCAGCGCGATCCCGCGCAGGCCGTGCCGACATAGGCCACATCGGCGCCACTCTCGATCAGCAGACGTGCGACCAGCAGTTCCGAACCCTCATAGCCCGACAGCGTGATCCGTCCCTTGATCGGGGCCGCGGCGAGCGCGCCCTTGATCGCAGGCAGAAACGCGTTCTGCGCGGCAGCGATCTGTGCCGCAGACACACCGTAAGCCGCGCCGATCCCGGCCAGCCAGTCATGCGTGCCATCCACCCCCACAGGGGCAGAACCGACGATGGGCCGCCCTGCCGCTTCGAACTCGCGCACGGCGGCGGAATAAAACGGATGGATCGCGGCCACGACCGAACAATCGAGCGCCGCATAGAGTTCACGCCATTCGCGCGTCGGCACCACGGGCCCAGCCGCCAGCCCCATCGGGGCCAGCATCGCGCCGATCATCATCGGGTCCGCCGGGAACATTTCGCCCAACAGCGCCACAGTCGGACGGTCCGACCGGCCCGCCACAGGTGCAGGCACCGGCCCTGCGGCCACTTCCTGGCGCGCATAGTTCAGCATCGCGCCCGCCAGCACATCCTTGGCCTCGGCATGGGTCGGGATGCCGAAGCCCGGCACATCAATGCCCACGATCCGCACACCGTTGATTTCCTTGGGCAACAAACGCAGCGGCACCCCGGAAGCCGTCGGCACGCACAGATTCGTCACAACAATCGCATCATAGCGTTCGGGATCGGCCATATCATGGACCGCATCGCGGATATCCTCGAACAGCTTGCCAGTGACGAGCGTTTCCGAGTTGAACGGCACATAGCCGACAGACCGCCGCGCGCCGTAGAAATGGCTCACAAACGTCAGACCATAGACGCAGCAGGCAGACCCGCTCAGCACTGTCGCCACACGCCGCATCCGCAGACCCACACGAAGCGAGCCAAAAGCCGGGCACATGGATTCGGGCTTGTCATGCGGGCCGGTGGGGTAGTCCTTGGCGAACTGGTCCAGCACTGCGCCATTGCCCGAAGCGCGCGCCTGCGCTTCCATCTGCTCGGCGGGCGCATGACAGCCAAAACCATCGGCTT
>JAFIEM010000191.1 GCA_020832555.1 Natronohydrobacter sp.
TGGCCGCCACCTTTGATTTCCGCGACGAGAACGACGAGAGCCTGTCGGATGTGGCGCGTCTGGATACGATGGTCACGGTGGTCGATGCGGTCAACCTGCTCAAGGATTTCTCGAGCCATGATTTCCTGCGCGACCGGGGTGAGAGCTTGGGCAAAGAAGACGACCGTAGCCTTGTCAATTTGCTGACCGAGCAGATCGAATTCGCCAATGTGGTGATCCTGAACAAATGCGCGGATGCAGGGCCTGAGCGGGTTGATGCGGCGCGCAAGATTATCCGCGCGCTGAACGGGGATGCGCAGATCATCGAGACCACGCATTCTGATGTGGCCGCCAGTGCCATCCTGAACACGGGCCTGTTCGATTTCGACCGCGCGCAGGAATTTCCGATGTGGGCGAAAGAGCTTTACGGTTTCGCAAATCATACGCCAGAGACCGAGGAATATGGTGTGGCAAGCTTCGTTTACCACGCCCGCGCACCCTTCCACCCGGCCCGTATCCATGAGGTGCTCAATGGCCCGCTTCCGGGCGTGATCCGCGCAAAGGGGCATTTCTGGATCGCCACAAGGCCGGATTGGGCCGCCGAGTTCAGTCTTGCAGGGGCAATGTCTTCGGTCACGCCTCTGGGCCGCTGGTGGGCCTCTGTCCCCGAAGAGCGGCTGCCCACGCACCCCGATGCGCAGGCCGAAATCGCCCGCAACTGGGTCGAGCCATGGGGCGACCGTCGGCAGGAGATTGTCTTTATCGGGGTTGATACGGATCGCGAGGCGATCTGCGCGCGGCTGAATGCAGCGCTTGTGAATGCGGGCGATTTCACGCCGGGTGACTGGACACAGCTTGCCGACCCGTTTCCGCGGTGGGGGGCAAGATGAAGGATTTTGCCAACACGCAGCCCGAGGGCGTTCAGACCACAGACGCTTTGGACGGGCTGGCCGCAATCCATGAGCCCAATTGCGCGGCCGTGATCTGGGCGCGGCCCGATTGTGTCGCGCTTTATCAATGGTTGGCAAACCTGCCGCCAACACACCTGCCAGAAGCCCGCGAAATCCTGCGCCCCGATGCGCTTCGCCCCGCGCTGGCGCAGATCCTCGCACCGCTGCCGAACGTCCCCGAGCGCGCACTGCTTCTGGAAAGCATCGCCACGCTTGCAGATCAGTTTGCACAGGTGATGCGCGCGCCATGGCTGCGCTTGCGGCTGGAGGTCGTGATCGGCAATGCCTGCCGCAAGTTCCATGTGGACAATGTCACGGCGCGGCTGGTTTGCACCTATCGCGGCACGGGCACGCAGTACGGGCTGGCGGGGCGCGGCATCGAGCCCGAAGTCGTGCATACTGTGCCCACCGGCCAGCCCATCGTCCTGCGCGGAATGCGTTGGCCCACCACACCGCCCAGCATGCTCAAGCACCGCTCACCACCGATCGAAGGTACGGGCGAGACACGGCTCCTGCTGGTGCTGGACCCCATTTTTGACCCCGAGGATGAGGTTTAGGCTGATCACAGGCGCTTGATCCAGACCTGCAACAAGAGTAACAACATTACATGTATCTGCTCAGAACCTTTTCAAACCGTCTGACCGCTGCGCTTCTTGCGCTGGCGTTGATGGTTCTGGGTTTTGGCCACCAACATGCCCCTGCCTTGCCTGCCGATCCGATGCTGGCTGCCTATATCCAGATGGGCGGCGAACTGGATGATCTCTGCGTCACGCAAGACGGCCCGCAGGGCATGGCCGAGGATTGTCCTGTCTGCACGCTGGCGCAGATCATGGCTCTGGGAACTGACGCACCTGGCTCAGGCGTTGCGCTTCGCATCGCCATGCTGGACCTGCCCGCCGCAGGCCATTTGCTGGCCCGCGCCCACAGCCCACGCGCACCCCCTGCACGCGGCCCGCCACTATTTCTTGTCTGATAGCTGAAATCCGGTGGCGCTTGCGCCGCCGGTCACACCCATATCATTCAAGAAAGACACATCATGCGTATACTCGCTCTTGCGGCCATGACCGCACTCGCCACGCCTGCGCTGGCCGACCAACCCGTCACCATCAATTTCGCCGCCGAAATGGCCGGAACCCCCTTCACCTGCGCGCAAGCCTATGACGGCATCGGCGTGACCAATTCCACTGTCGAGGTGGCCGATTTCCGCGTCTTCGTCACCAATGCTCGGCTGATCGGCGCAGATGGCGCCGAGACCCCCATCGCGCTGGATCAGGATGGCGTCTGGCAGCTGGACAATGTCGCGCTCCTGGATTTCGAGGATGCGACCGGCACCTGTGTCAACGGCACGCCCGACATGAACACCACGCTTCGCGGCACAGTGCCTGCGGGGGACTATACTGGTCTGGCTTTTGATATCGGCGTTCCCTTCGATCTGAACCACGGCGATCCTACGCTGGCCGCATCGCCCCTGAACCTGACGGCAATGTTCTGGAACTGGCAGGGCGGCTACAAGTTCATCAAGGTTGAACTGTCCTCGACCGGGCTGCCGGTGACCCATGACGCCAATCGCGGCTGGGCGCTGCATCTGGGCTCGACCGGCTGCGTGTCAGAGGCGCGCACGGTGGCCCCGGCGGCTGAGTGTGCCAATCCGAACCATGTGGCCGTGAGCTTCGACAGTTTCGACCCGGCGGCAAACCGAGTCATCTTCGACGTTGCCCCGGTGCTGGCGGAGGCTAATGTCGATATGAACACGCCCGAGACCAGCCCCGGCTGCATGTCCTTCCTGAACGATGATGACTGTATTCCGGTCATGTCGCGGCTCGGGCTTGGCTTCCGCGACATCGCGGCGGGCGCGCAGCTTTTCGCAACGATGCGCTAAGCCCATGCGCGCCGTAGCCCTGGCTGCGGTGCTGAGCGGGGCGGCAAGCGCGGGACTGGCCTATGACTGGGCCATCCCGGATTGGCTGCCGCCCCCGCCAGTGCCCGGCGATGCAACAATGAGCGATGCTCTGGTCGATCTGGGCCGGCATCTGTTCTACGACCAGCGGCTGTCCATCGATGGCAGCATGTCCTGCGCGTCCTGCCACGAACAGGCGCGCGCCTTCACGGACGGACGCGCGGTGTCCGTTGGCGTGACGGGGCAGGCAGGCGGGTTCAACGCGCCGAGCCTTGCCAATGTCGGCTATCTGCCCACGCTGACCTGGGCCAATCCGATGGTGGACAGCCTTGAATTTCACGCGTTAATCCCGCTCTTTGGCGAGGATCCGGTGGAAATGGGCAATGCCGGGCAGGAGCAAGCACTCTTTGCGCGGCTGATGGAAGATGCGCTTTATCAGGACGCTTTCGCCGCCGCCTTCCCCGACCGCCCGCAGGCCGATCTGTTCACAATCACCCGCGCGCTTGGCGCGTTTCAACGCACCCTGATTTCCGTGGGCAGCCCCTATGATGCCTTTGTCTATGGTGGCGACCGCACCGCCATGTCGGACGCAGCGGTGCGCGGGATGGATCTGTTCTTCGACCACCGGCTGGAGTGTTATCACTGCCATCTGGGGCTGAACTTCACCAACAATCTGGTCACCTCGCGCAGTGCCATGCCAGAGATAGGGTTTCACAACACCGGCCTTGGGGCCTCGGGCGGGACCATCGAATTCACCCTGAACCCCCGCGACCGGGGCCGGTTCCGCACGCCGAGCTTACGCAATGTCGCGGTGACCGCGCCCTATATGCATGACGGGCGGTTCCAGACGCTGGAACAGGTCATCC
>JAFIEM010000192.1 GCA_020832555.1 Natronohydrobacter sp.
CCGGCGATGCTGGATTATCTGGATCAGAACCGCTCTGTCGGACCGGCCAGCCGCACGGGGCGGCGGCGCGGGCGCGGGTTGAATGAAAACCTTGCACGCGAACTGCTGGAACTGCACACGCTGGGCGTTGCGGGCGGCTACACACAGGATGATGTGACCCAGATGGCGCGGCTTCTGACCGGCCTGACCTATACGCTGGAAGACGGCTTCACCTTCCGCCCGAATATCGCCGAACCGGGCATTATCGAGATTTTCGGCAAACGCTATGGCGGGCGGCCTGTCACGCTCGACCATATCCTGACCGCGCTCGATGATCTGGCGCTGCGCCCGGAGACCGCGCAGCATCTGGCCACGAAACTCGCGCAGCATTTCATCTCGGACGCGCCCGACCCGCAGCTTGTGGCGCATATGGCCGCCAGCTATCTGGAAGCGAAGGGCGATCTGCCCGCCCTCTACCGCGCGATGCTGGAACACCCCGCCGCATGGGTTGGCCCGCTTGCCAAGACCCGCGCCCCTTTCGAGATGATGGCCGCCAGCCTGCGCGCGCTGGCGGTGGACCCGGAAATGATTCTGGGCCTGTCGCGCAACCAGACCCGCCGCTTCCTTGACGGCCCCCTGCGCCTGATGGGCGAGCCGCATGAGGAAGTGCCCAGCCCCGCAGGTTATAGCGATGCGGCCTCGGCATGGATCACCCCGCAGGCACTGGCCGCGCGGATCGACTGGGCGATGGGGCTCGCGCAACTGGTCCCCGGCGACAGCGACCCGCGCGAATTTGTCGAAATCGCATTGGCAGATGCGGCCAGCGATGCGCTGCGCCGCGCCAGCGCCGGGGCCGAAACCCGCGCGCAAGGGATCGGCCTGATCCTCGCCGCGCCCGATTTCAACCGCAGATAGGGGGCCCCGGATGCACCAGTCTCTCAGCCGCCGCCGCTTCCTGACCCGCAGCCTTGCATTGGGCTGTTCCGCCGCCGCCAGTCCGCTTCTGACCCCGGTAACACTCGCCGCCGCGCCCGGTGACAACCGGCTGGTGGTGATCATCCTGCGCGGCGCGATGGACGGGCTGGATGTGCTGCGCCCGGTGGGCGACCCGAATTTCCGCACCCTGCGCCCCACGCTGGCAGGCGATGGGCTGGCGCTCGACAATTTCTTCGCACTGCATCCGGCACTCGACGGATTGCACCCGCTCTGGCAGGCGGGCGAACTGGCCTTTGCGCCCGCCACCTCGACACCCTATCGCGACCGGCGCAGCCATTTCGACGGGCAGGACCATCTGGAGGCCGGCACCGCAGGCACCCTGCCGCCCGCGCTGCAACGCGATGGCTGGCTGAACCGGATGCTGACGCTTCTGCCGCAGGCCGATGCGCGCACCGCCTTTGCCGTGGGGCGCGAACGCATGCTGATCCTCGAAGGTCAGGCACCCATGACCCAATGGGCACCGGGCACCGAACTTGACCTCAGCCCGCAAAGCCGCCTGCTGCTGGGCTATCTCTTTGCCGCCGATCCACTGTTTGCCGAGGCCGGTCTGACCGCGCTCGACATGACCGGCATGGACCTGCCTGACCCGGATGACGACGACGAGGATGCCATGATGAGCATGATGGCGCAGGCCCCAGAACCCAGCGCGGGCGATGCGGACGCGGTCGCCAGATATGTGGCCGAACAGTTGCGCGGCCCGACCCGGATCGCCAGTTTCTCGCTCTCGGGCTGGGACACGCATTTCCGGCAAGAGCGCGCGATCCTGCCTGCGCTGGGTCGGTTGCAGGACGCGATCCTCTCCTTGCGCGCCGGGCTGGGGCCGGACTGGGACCGCACCACGGTTCTGGCCATGACCGAATTTGGCCGCACAATGCGCGAAAACGGCACCACCGGCACTGATCACGGCACGGGCGGTGCGCTTCTGCTTGCGGGCGGGGCGTTGCGCGGCGGGCGCATGTTCGGCGGCTGGCCGGGACTGGCCGAGGGCGACATGTATGCAGGCCGCGATCTGATGCCCACCCGCGACATCCGCGCCTATGCGGCCTGGGCGATGCGTGATCTCTTTGGCCTTGCCGCCTCGGATATCGCCAGCACGGTCTTTCCCGGCCTCGATATGGGCGACACACCGCGCCTGCTTCTCTGAGCGGTCGCTCTTCACATTGCCGCGCCTGCCGCCTAGTGTCGGGGAACCTTTCCTGAACACAGGCCCTGCTCGTGACCCTTCCCG
Source organism: Natronohydrobacter sp. (assembly GCA_020832555.1). Lineage (GTDB taxonomy): Bacteria > Pseudomonadota > Alphaproteobacteria > Rhodobacterales > Rhodobacteraceae > Roseinatronobacter. The sequence goes on from JAFIEM010000192.1 coordinate 2,204, forward strand.
AAGTGATCGAAACCCTCGATCCGACTCACCTTGCCGCCGCCCTTCTGGCCACGATCCTGATGGCGCTGATTGCCGTGATCGCCGCATTTCGCCTGCGCGCGGCGGAAAGCGCCCGCCTGCAAGACGCCCTGCGCGCCAAGGAAACCGAGTTGCGCGACGCATGGGGCCGCGCCACCGGGGCCGAGGCGCTGGCGCAGGAGCGCAAATCCGAGATTGACCGGCTGAACGGCGACCTGTCGAAGCTGCGGCTGAAACTCGACGCCGATACTGAGCGCGCCGAACTCGCCGCAAGCCGCATCTCGCGCCTGTCGGCCCAGCTTGAATCCGCCCTGCAGGATGCCGAAGAGACCGCCCGCCGCCATGCCGAAACCATGGCCGAATTGCGCGCCCAGACCACCAGCCTGCGCGACCGGCTGGACGCGGCGGCACTGGAAAAACAGGATCTGACCGGCACGATCAACCGCCTGCAGGCCGAATTGCGCGCGCAACAGGCCGCGTCAGAGGAAAAGATCGAGATCCTCAGCAAGGTCCGCGCAGATATGGAGGCGAAGTTTCAGGAACTCGCCCGCGAGGCGCTGAAAGTGCAGGGCGAGGAATTTTCCAAAGCCAATATCGAACGCCTCAGCGCCACGCTGACGCCCCTGAAAGAGCATGTCGGCCATTTCGAGCGCGAGTTGAAAGCGGTCCATAAAGCGACTGTCGATGACCGCGCCGCGCTCAAGGCCGAAATCCAGCAACTCAGCAAACGCTCCGAGGAAGTGTCGAAAGAAGCCCTCGCGCTTACCCGCGCGCTGAAATCCGACCAGCAGCGGCAGGGGGCCTGGGGCGAAATGGTGCTCGAAGGAATCCTTGAACGCTCCGGCCTGCGCGAAGGCGAGGAATACGAGACCCAGGCCCATCGCACCAGCGACGAGGGCACGCGCCTGCGCCCCGATGTCGTGGTCCGCATCCCCGGCGGCAAATCGCTGGTTATCGACAGCAAAGTGTCGCTTGTCGCCTATACCGATGCGGTCAATGCCGAAACGGATATGGACGCCGAAATCGCCCGCAAACGCCATATCGCCTCGCTGCGCAGCCATATCAATGACTTGTCGGCCAAGCGCTACCAATTCGCCGAAGCCGCCAGCGTCGATTATGTCATCATGTTCGTGCCCATCGAGGGCGCATTGTCAGAGGCGCTGCGTCAGGACGGCGCGCTGACCGAATACGCGCTGGAACGCCATATCACCATCGCCACCCCCACCACGCTGATGATGGCGCTGCGCACCGTCGCGCATGTCTGGGCGGTCGAGCGGCGCAACCAGAATGCCGAGGAAATCGCGAAGCGCGCAGGGCTGCTCTATGACAAGGTGGCCGGGTTCCTGTCCAGCATGGACCAGCTGGGCAGTCGCTTGCGGCAGGCGAGTTCGTCCTATGACGCCGCCCTTGGCCAATTGTCGCGCGGCAATGGCAACCTGCTCTGGCAGGTCGAAACGCTCAAGACGCT
>JAFIEM010000044.1 GCA_020832555.1 Natronohydrobacter sp.
GCCCGGCCCCTGATCGCACGGCATCCTCTGCCTCGGCGCGGATACGCTCCAACCCGTCGCGCAGCGCATCCTCATCGGCGCCTGCTGGAAAGGTGCAGTCGATAAACGCAACCTGATCGCCGAATTCGCGCACCATCTCGGCAAATTCGCCATTTGCCACAAAGGGCGATTCCAGCACCAGAATTTCGGTCTGGCTGCTGTCTTCATCCAGCACATTCTTCAGGTTTCCGAAGCGCGTGTTCAGACTCATCACGCGGTATTCGCGCAGACTGTCAATCGCCGGGTTCGTCACCTGACTGAAATTCTGCCGGAAGAAATGCGACAGCGGACGATAGATCTTGGACAAGACCGCCGCAGGCGTGTCATCACCCATCGAAGCGACCATTTCCTTGCCATCCTCGGCCATCGGCGCAAGAACCTGCTCGATTTCCTCGATGGTGAAGCCCGCCGCGACTTGGCGCTTGCGCAGTTCAGGCGCGTCCATCTGGCGCGCCTCGGGAACATCGCGCAGTTTTTCGTTCAGATCAACGATCTTGTCGTTCCACTCGCCAAAGGGCTGGGATTTCGACAGTTTGTCCTTGATTTCAGTGTCGTGGTAGAGCCTGCCGTCTTTCAGATCGACCGCGATCATCTGCCCCGGCCCGAGTGCGCCCTTTTCGCGCACAGCCAGTTCATCAACCGTGACCATTCCAGCCTCGGAACCCGCGATCAGCAACCCGTCGCCAGTCACGACATAGCGCATCGGGCGCAAACCATTCCGGTCAAGACCCGCGCAGACCCAACGACCATCGGTCATCGCAAGGGCCGCAGGGCCATCCCATGGCTCCATCACCGAGTTGCAATAGGAATACATGTCGCGCCATGCCGTTGGCATCTCGACAGCCTGCTTGGACCAAGCCTCGGGCACCAGCATCGTCTTGGCCATCGGCGCATTGCGCCCTGCCCTGACCAGCACTTCAAACACCGCATCCAATGCCGCCGAATCCGACGCGCCAGAAGCCACGATGGGTTTGATATCCTCGGCCATCTCGCCGAACGCCCCGGATGCCATCCGAATCTCATGGCTTTTCAGCCAGTTCAGGTTCCCCTTCAGCGTGTTGATCTCGCCGTTATGCGCCAGCATGCGGAAGGGCTGCGCCAGCCACCATTGCGGGAAAGTATTGGTCGAATAGCGCTGGTGATAAATCGCAAAGGCCGACTCGAAGCGCTCATCTTTCAGATCCGGGTAAAACTCGGCCACCTGTTCGGCCAGCATCATCCCCTTATAGATGATTGAGCGGCAGGACAGCGAGCAAATGTAGAACCCGGCAATCCCGGCAGCGCTGATTGCTTTTTCGATGCGGCGGCGAATGACATAGAGCTCGCGCTCGAACGTGTCTTCATCCGTCCCCTTGGAGTTACGGATCAGGATCTGCTCGATCTCGGGGCGGGTCGCATTGGCTTTCTCGCCCAGCACGGTCACATTGACCGGCACATGCCGCCAGCCATAGATCGCGTAGCCCATGCGCAGCACTTCGGTTTCCACGATCGTACGCGACCGCTCCTGCGCGCCGAAATCGGTGCGCGGCAGGAATACCTGACCGACGGCCATTAGCTGATCCATCTGCGGGTGATGGCCCGTGCGCTGGATCTTGTCATAGAAGAAATTGACCGGGATCTGGACGTGAATCCCAGCCCCGTCGCCGGTCTTGCCATCCGCATCGACAGCACCGCGATGCCAGATCGCTTTCAGCGCATCGATCCCATGCTGGACGACCTGCCGTGACGGCTTGCCGTCCAATGCAGCAACCAGCCCCACACCACAGGAGGAATGCTCATCCTCGGCTTTGTAGAGACCATGTTCCGCCATATAGGCGCGGCGGGCTTCCTCGGCAGCGGCCCAGGCTTCATCATATGTCGTCATGTCAGCTATCCTCTTCCGAGATACCGAAACGTTCCAGCGTTTCCTTGCGCGTCAGCCGGGGATGATCGCCCGTATACGCAAATGCCTCTGGCTTGTGGTCGATGTAAATTTCCTGGTTCAGCATCAAACCCGACGGGTCATCAAACAGACCGAGTGAAAGTTCGAGTGAGTCCCTGAACGGCCCGTCAGCCGTCACATGGTAGTAAAGCGGTGCGCCGCAGTCCCGACAATTCGCACGCTCGGCCCAGTCCGAACTCTGGAAGCGCCGGATGGCGTCCATGCCGGACCAAGTGACATCGCGCTCAGGCACGGATACGGCGATAAAGGCGCTCCCGGTCCAGCGTCGGCACATCTCGCAATGGCAGCCATGTGCCTCTCGCGAGCTTACTTTGGCCGAAAAGCGCACCGCCCCGCACAGGCAGCCCCCTTCCCGAACCACGGCTTCCGCGCTCATTCCGCGGCAACCCGCGCGGGTGCGCTCAGATAGGTCAGGATCGACTCGGCCGCCTCGCGGCCATCGCGGATTGCCCAGACCACGAGCGAAGCACCGCGCACAATATCGCCGACAGCCCAGACACCCGGCAGATCGGTTTCATGCGTGTTGAATTTCGCCTTGATCGTGCCCCAGCGCGTCACCGCTAATTCCGGTACGCCCCAGAGCGTCGGCAGATCTTCCGGCTCGAAGCCCAGCGCCATGATCGCCAGATCGGCCTCTTCGGTGTAGTCGGCCCCTTCGATCAGTTCCGGCGCGCGGCGCCCCGTCGCATCCGGCTGGCCCAAGCGCATTTTCTGGACGCGCACCCCCGTCAAAGCCCCGTCATCATCGGTCACAAAGCCCGATGGTGCGGTCAGCCAGACGAATTCGACACCTTCTTCTTCGGCATTCTGTGTCTCGCGCCGCGACCCCGGCATATTGTCGCGGTCGCGCCGATAGAGACACCGGACCGAGGTCGCGCCCTGACGAACCGCCGTGCGCACGCAATCCATCGCCGTGTCACCCCCGCCGATCACGACCACACGCTTGCCGCGCGCATCCAGATCGCCATTGTCGAATTCCGGGACTTCATCGCCAAAGCTCTTGCGGTTCGAGGCGGTCAGAAAATCCAGCGCCTTGACGACACCGGGCGCGCCGGAATTGGGCGCCGCCAGATCCCGCGCCTTGTAAACCCCGGTCGCGATCAGGACAGCATCATGCTTACCGCGAATGGCGTCAAAGGTGATATCTTCGCCGACGGTGCAGTTGAGCACAAACTCGACGCCACCAGCTTCAAGCTGCTCGATCCGACGCATCACGACGGGTTTCTCCAGTTTAAAACCGGGAATGCCGTAAGTCAGCAAACCACCAGCACGGTCGTAACGGTCATAGACCGTGACCTGCACGCCCGCCCGGCGCAGCACATCCGCCGCCGCCAACCCGCCAGGGCCCGCGCCGATAATTGCCACCGATTCAGGGCGTTCCTGCGCGGGCGCAATGGGCTTGACCCAGCCCTGTTCCCAGGCCGTATCCGTGATGTATTTCTCGACCGACCCGATGGTTACAGTACCGTGTCCGGACTGCTCGATGACGCAATTCCCTTCGCAAAGCCGGTCCTGCGGGCAGATCCGACCGCAGATCTCTGGAAAGGTATTGGTCGCCTGCGACAGTTCATAGGCTTCCTGCAAACGCCCCGAGGCCGTCATCAACAGCCAGTCGGGGATGTTATTGTGCAGCGGGCAATGGCTCTGACAATAGGGAACGCCGCACTGGCTGCAGCGGCCTGCCTGTTCGGTGGCTTTGTCGTCCGAATACTCGCTATAGATCTCGTCGAAGTCTTCCGCGCGCAAGGCGGGCGGGCGCTTCTCGGGCATTTCGCGACCGATCTTTACGAAACGGAGCATTGGCTGTTTGGCCATTGGCTGATCCTCCAGAATTTTCCAGTCTTCTAGCCTGAGTTGCACAACATGAAAAGTCATAATTACTGACCTAAAAGTGGAAAAATGTCGCCAGAAGCATCTTTCGAATCAAAAATTCCCTTATTTTATGTCAGTATTTATGACTTATATTCTCGATTCCCCTTTGCGATCAGAGACTCTAGGGTGCGCACGACTCACATTGAAGGCTCGTCATGACGCTCTTTCACATCTTTCTGCTCGCCGCCATTCAGGGCGTAACCGAGTTCCTGCCCATTTCCTCATCCGGCCATCTGATCTTGCTCCCGGCGCTGACGCCGCTTGAAGATCAAGGGTTGGCGCTTGATGTGGCAGTGCATATCGGCACACTTTTTGCGGTCTGCTGGTATTTCAGAACTGATGTGGGGCTTGCTGCACGGGGCATTCCGGAATTGCTGCGCGGCCGGGTGGAAACACAGGCTGGCTTTCTCGCACTCTGTCTGATCATTGCAACCATACCGGTAATCATCCTCGGTCTGATCTTCAAACTTCTGGGAGTGATGGAGATGCTCCGCTCCATCGCGGTAATCGGCTGGATGATGATCATTTTCGGTGTTGTACTTTATCTGACAGACCGGATGGGCCCGCAAACCCGCACGGCACCAGGCTGGACTTTGAAACACGCGCTCTATCTCGGCCTATGGCAAGCGATCGCACTAATTCCCGGCACATCGCGCTCAGGCATCGTGATCTCGGGCGCCCGCGCCCTTGGCTATGCCCGTCATGATGCAGCGAAGCTTTCGATGCTCATGTCGATCCCGACGATCATCGCCTCGGGCACATTGATGGCCTTCGATGTGGTCCGGGTCGCCGATTGGGCTGTTGCCCGCGACGGCGCCATTGCGGCAGTAATTTCCTTTTTCGCCGCCTGGGCGGCGCTCGTGTTCATGATGAAACTGCTGCGCTCGGTCAGCTTCACACCTTATGTGATCTACCGGCTCGGACTGGGCATAATCCTGCTGTTCATCGCTTACAGCTGATCCGGCTTCATCTTGCCCAAAATACTCAATGTCACCGCTTCACCGAAGCGGTGACATAATTCACGGACAGATCCCTCTCCGAAAGCGACCAGGACCAAAGAATCTTGTTGAATACAAACCCTTTGCGATCCACAGGCTCCAGCCCGGCCTTGCCGATCAGATCATAGAGCTCGTCCGGGGTGATGAATTTCGACCATTCATGCGTCCCCTTGGGCAACCAGCGCATGACATATTCCGCACCGATGATTGCCATCAGATAACTTTTCGGATTGCGGTTGATCGTAGAGCAGATCATCAACCCGCCCGACCGCAAAAGCTGCTGACAGGCCGACAGATAGGCCAGCGGGTCGGCGACATGCTCGACCACTTCCATATTCAGCACCACATCGAACTGCTCGCCCGCAGCGGCCATATCCTCGGCGGTGGTATGGCGATAATCGATCTGCAGCCCTTCCTGATCCGCATGGACCTGCGCCACAGGTATATTGCGCGCAGCGGCATCCGCCCCCACAACTGTCGCCCCAAGCCGCGCCATGGGCTCCGACAACAGCCCGCCGCCGCAACCGATATCCAGCAGACGCAGCCCCTCAAACGGGCGCGGCTGCGTCAGATCCCGGTCAAACTCTGCTGCGATCTGCTGTGTGATATAGTCCAGACGGCAAGGGTTGAGCATGTGCAGGGGTTTGAACTTGCCATGCGGGTCCCACCACTCGGCGGCCATAGCCTCGAATTTCGCAACTTCGCTGGGGTCGATGGTCGAGACACTCATGCTTCCTCCGGTTTTTCCTTTCTCGCCCATGGCAGGGCGACGCAACACGCTATATAGTCCTTCGGATGGACAAATCTGCAGGACATGACAGCGCAGCCTCGGCACTTTATCCGGTTGCAGACCCGTTCGACCAGCGCCTTCTGGACGTGGGGGACGGGCATCGCATCTATGTCGAACAGGCAGGCCATCCCGACGGGATTCCCGTTGTTGTGCTGCATGGAGGCCCGGGCGGCGGTTGCAGCCCAACAATGCGGCGCTTTTTTGATCCTAAAACCTACCGCGTCATCCTGTTCGATCAGCGCGGATGCGGGCGCTCCAAGCCAGCGGCATCGATCATTGCGAACACGACGCAACACCTGATCGCGGATATCGAGCTGATTCGTGAAACGCTTGGTATCACGCGCTGGATGGTCTTCGGCGGAAGCTGGGGCGCAACGCTGGCACTGGCCTATGCGCAGGCCCATCCCGACCGCGCCGCCTATCTGATCCTGCGCGGTGTGTTCATGGGCACGCGGGCCGAGCTTGACTGGTTCTATGGCGGCGGCGCGGCGCGGTTCTTCCCCGAGATCTGGGCGCAATTCATCCGCCCTATTCCGGAAGAGGAGCGAGACAACCTCATTGCCGCCTATTCAAGACGTCTTTTCAGCGGCGACCCGCATGAAGAAAACCGATTCGCGCGCAGCTGGACCCGCTGGGAAAACGCCTTGGCCTCGATCGAAACACGCGGCTTGGGTGTTGGTGACGCTCCTTCCGATTATGCGCGCGCCTTCGCCAGGCTGGAGAATCACTATTTCGCCAATGGCTGCTTTCTGGGCGAGGATGGCGCACTGATGCATGGCCTCAGCCGGATGCAGGATGTTCCCGGCACGATTGTTCAGGGGCGCTATGACATGATCTGTCCACCGCAAACCGCCTGGAACCTGCATGCGGGCTGGGGCCGGTCACGGCTGGAAATGGTGCCTGTCGCGGGACATGCGCTCTCTGAGCCGGGCATCAGCGCCGAACTCTTGCGGGTGATGAACCATCTGCGCCATGATGCGACCCGCCTGAAGCTGTGACAGAGTGCTTGCAAAGCGTGCGCGAGTTGCCTATATGGCCCTCAACAGCGGTGCCTGTGTGACAGGCTCCACCGGAAATCACAACGGGCCGCGCGGCCCGTTTTTTTGTTTTTGCCCGAAGGAGGGCGTGCATGAGCGATCTGATCGCCAAGACCTCCATTGACCAGCGCCTCGCCGAAATCGTGACCCCGGTCATCGAGGGGCTGGGCTTTGAACTGGTGCGCCTGCGGCTGATGGCTGGCAAGACGCGCACCTTGCAGATCATGGCCGACCGGCCAGAGGGCGGAATCGAAGTGCAGGATTGCGCCGATATTTCCACTGCCGTCTCTGCCGTGCTTGATGTCGATGACCCGCTGGAAGATGCCTATACGCTCGAAGTCTCCAGCCCCGGCATCGACCGCCCCCTGACCCGGCTGAAGGATTTCGCCACATGGGAAGGCTATGAGGCGCGGATCGAGACCACCGAACTGATCGACGGGCGGCGGCGCTTCAAGGGCGTGCTGGCGGGCGTTGAAGAGAATGAAGTGCTGATCGAGATCGAGGAAGGCGGCGAGACGCTGACCATCGGCCTGCAATTCGACTGGCTGTCGGACGCGAAGCTGATCCTGACCGATGAGTTGATCGCCGAGATGCTGCGCGCCCGCAAGGCGAGCGGCGCGATTGACGAAAGCCAGTTTGACGAGATTGAGACGGAAACAGAGGAGGGCGCGGAAACCGCGACCCGTCAGGAGGACTGAGACATGGCAATCACCTCTGCCAACCAGCTTGAACTGCTGCAAACCGCCGAAGCGGTCGCCCGCGAGAAGATGATCGACCCCGATCTGGTCATTCAGGCGATGGAGGACAGCCTCGCCCGCGCAGCCAAGTCGCGCTACGGCGCAGATATGGATATCCGCGTGAAGATCGACCGAAAGACCGGCGTCGCGAAGTTCACGCGTGTACGCACTGTGGTTGCGGATGAGGAGCTGGAAAACTACCACGCAGAACTGACCGTTGCTCAGGCCGCTCCTTATCTGGATAATCCGCAGATCGGTGACGAGATCATCGATCAGGTGCCGCCCGTTGAACTGGGCCGGATCGCCGCACAATCCGCCAAGCAGGTGATCTTGCAGCGCGTGCGTGAAGCCGAACGCGACCGCCAGTATGAAGAATTCAAGGACCGCGCGCACACCATCATCAACGGTGTGGTCAAGCGCGAGGAATACGGCAATATCATCGTCGATATTGGCCGCGGCGAAGCCGTGCTGCGCCGCAACGAGAAGATCGGCCGCGAAAGCTATCGCCCTGGCGACCGCATCCGCTGCTATGTCAAGGATGTACGCCGCGAAGCACGCGGCCCGCAGATCTTCCTGTCACGCACCGCGCCGGAATTCATGGCCGAGTTGTTCAAGATGGAAGTTCCCGAGATCTATGACGGCATCATCGAGATCAAGACTGTCGCCCGTGATCCGGGGTCGCGCGCAAAGATTGGCGTGATCAGCTATGACAATTCCATCGACCCGGTCGGTGCTTGCGTCGGGATGCGCGGTAGCCGCGTGCAGGCGGTTGTAAACGAATTGCAGGGCGAAAAGATCGACATCATCCCCTGGACCGAAGATCAGGCAACCTTCCTTGTGAACGCCCTGCAACCCGCCGAGGTCAGCAAGGTCGTGATCGACGACGAGGCCGGCAAGATCGAGGTCGTTGTCCCCGATGAACAGCTTTCGCTGGCGATCGGGCGGCGCGGTCAGAACGTGCGTCTCGCCAGCCAGTTGACTGGGCTCGATATCGACATTCTGACGGAATCCGAGGAATCGACCCGTCGTCAGGCTGAATTCGCCGAGCGTACCAAATTGTTCATGGACGAATTGGACATCGACGAGATGATGGCGCAACTTCTGGTGGCCGAGGAATTCACCTCGCTTGAAGAAGTCGCCTATGTCGATATCGACGAGCTTCTGACCATCGACGGATTCGACGAAGAAACCGCGGCAGAACTCCAGACCCGCGCGCGCGAGCGACTGGAAGCCATTGCCGCCGCAGCGTTGGAGAATGCCCGCGCACTCGGTGCAGAGGACAGTCTGATCAGCTTCGATGGGCTGAGCCCGCAAATGGTTGAGGCACTCGCGAAAGACGGGATCAAGACACTCGAAGATTTCGCGACCTGCGCCGACTGGGAGCTGGCAGGAGGCTGGACAACCGAGAACGGCCAACGTGTCAAGGATGAGGGGTTGCTCGAATCCTTTGACGTCAGTCTGGAAGAAGCGCAGACTCTGGTGATGACCGCGCGCGTCATGCTCGGTTGGGTCGACCCGAGTGAGCTTGAAGCAGATGTCGAGGAAACTGTCGAGGAAGAAGCGCACTGAACCATCCGGGGATCGACATGGCGCGCGGCGGCAGGCGAGTAGAAAAGGACGGTCCAGAACGACGCTGCATCGTTTCTGGTCAATCTGGTGGTATACTTCGCCTGATCCGCTTTGTGGTGGGGCCAGACGCCCAGATCGTTCCGGACCTTGCCGAACGTTTGCCTGGGCGAGGCATCTGGGTAAGTGCGGACCGCGCGGCGCTGGAGAAGGCCGAGGCCAAGAAGCTGTTTTCCCGAGCCGCCCGCCAGGCAGTGACGGTAACGCCTGGTCTGGCAGATCTGGTCGAGACGCTGCTCACCCGGCGCGTGATCGAGTTGCTGTCACTTGCGCGCAAGAGCGGGCAAGCGGTGGCGGGATATGAAAAATGCCGTGATCTCGCGCTCAAGGGGGAGATGGCGGTGCTGGTACAGGCCCATGACGGGTCGGAACGCGGCAAGACGAAACTGCGCCCGCCCGAAGGGGCGGACAGCTATGTTGGCTGTCTGAGCGCACAGGAATTGGGTTTGGCATTCGGGCGCGATCATGTGATACATGCCGCGCTTCGTGCTGGTGGACTCAGTCAAGCTGTTGTAGAGGAAGCGGCAAGACTGCAAGGTTTGCGCTTGAATATCGGTGGATACGCCACCGGAGAGGATAAGACGGACGCATGAGCGATACAGACGGTAAGAAAACACTCGGACTTGGCGGCAAGGGCGGCCATGTGAAGCAGAGCTTCAGCCATGGGCGCACGAAATCCGTGGTTGTCGAGAAGAAACGCAAGCGCGTCGTGGTGCCGAAACCCGGTGCCGCACCAACGTCCGGTGCACAAGGCTCTGTACAGGCAAAGCCCGATCCCGCACGTCGTCCAGCCGGTATTTCCGACGCAGAAATGGAGCGCAGGCTCAAAGCTCTGGCGGCTGCGAAAGCGCGTGAGGGCGCTGAAGCCGAGACCCGCGCACGCGAGGAGCGTGAGCGCGAGGAAGAGCGCCAGCGCCGTCGCGACGAGGCAGAGGCCCGCGAGCGCGAAGAACGCGAACGCGAAGCCGCCCTGCGCGCCAAGGAAGAGGAAGACGCGCGTCAAGCCGCAGAAACGGAAGCCCGCAAGGCCCGCAAAGCCGCAGAACAGGCCCCTGCTGCGGCCCCTGAACCAGTTGCGCCGCTGTCCGAGCGCGCGAAGCCCGCCGCCTCTGCCGAAGCGCGCAAGCCGGTCAAGCAACGTGCCGAAGACGATCGTCAGGCCCGCGCGAAACCGCGCGATGATGCAGGTGGTCGCCGCGCCGGGAAGCTGACGCTGAATGACGCACTCTCGGGCGAAGGCGGGCGTCAGCGCTCGCTGGCCGCGATGAAGCGCAAGCAGGAACGCGCACGGCAGAAAGCCATGGGCATGAACCAGTCGCGCGAGAAAGTCGTGCGCGAGGTCCAGCTGCCCGAAACCATCGTGGTGCAGGAGCTGGCCAACCGCATGGCGGAACGCGTCGCCGATGTGGTCAAGGCGCTGATGAAAATGGGCGTCATGGCGACCATGAATCAGACCATCGACGCGGATACCGCAGAACTCGTGATCGACGAATTCGGCCACAAGGTCGTCCGGGTCTCGGATTCGGATGTCGAACAGGTCATCACCCAGACGCCCGATGAAGAATCGGATCTGCAGTCCAGACCCCCGATCATCACGATCATGGGCCATGTCGACCACGGCAAGACCTCGCTTCTCGACGCGATCCGCAAGACCAATGTGGTATCGGGCGAAGCGGGCGGGATCACGCAACATATCGGGGCCTATCAGGTCACGACCGAGACCGGTGCGGTGCTCAGCTTCCTCGACACCCCCGGCCACGCGGCTTTCACCAGCATGCGCGCACGCGGCGCGAATGTGACGGATATCGTGGTGCTGGTGGTCGCGGCCGATGATTCGGTCATGCCGCAGACCATCGAGGCGATCAACCACGCCAAAGCGGCCAAGGTGCCGATGATCGTGGCGATCAACAAATGCGACAAGCCTGCTGCAGAGCCGAACAAGGTGCGTACCGAGCTTCTGCAACACGAAGTCGTGGTCGAGGCAATGTCGGGTGATGTGCAGGATGTCGAAGTATCCGCGATCACCGGGGCCGGGCTGGATCAGCTTCTGGAAGCCATCGCGCTTCAGGCCGAGATCCTCGAACTCAAGGCCAATCCTGACCGCGCCGCGATGGGGGCCGTGATCGAAGCCCAGCTTGATGTCGGTCGCGGACCCGTGGCCACGGTTCTGGTGCAGAACGGCACCTTGCGGCAAGGTGATATCTTCGTCGTGGGCGAGCAATGGGGCAAGGTGCGCGCGCTGGTCAATGACAAGGGCGAACGCGTCAAGGAAGCCGGTCCCTCGGTCCCGGTCGAGGTGCTGGGCCTGAATGGCACGCCAGAGGCCGGGGACGTGCTGAACGTTGTCGCCACCGAAGCGCAGGCACGCGAAATCGCTGAGTATCGTGCTCAATCCGCGAAGGACAAGCGCGCGGCAGCAGGTGCCGCAACCACACTGGAACAGCTCATGGCCAAGGCCAAGGCAGACAAGGATGTGGCGGAACTGCCCGTTCTTGTGAAAGCCGATGTGCAGGGGTCAGCCGAAGCCATCGTGCAGGCCCTTGAAAAGATCGGCAATGACGAAGTCCGCGTGCGCGTTCTGCATTATGGTGTGGGCGCAATCACAGATACGGATGTCGGTCTGGCGGAAGCATCCGGTGCCCCGATCATCGGTTTCAACGTGCGCGCCAATTCTACGGCCCGCGCCTCCGCACAGCAAAAGGGTGTCGAGGTCCGCTATTACTCGATCATCTATGATCTGGTCGATGACATCAAGGCAGCGGCTTCTGGCCTGCTTTCCGCCGAAGTGCGCGAGAATTTCATTGGCTATGCCGAGATTCGCGAAGTCTTCAAGGTGTCCGGCATCGGCAAGGTCGCCGGCTGTCTTGTCACCGAAGGCGTGGCACGCCGCTCTGCCGGTGTGCGCCTGCTGCGCGACAACGTGGTAATCCACGAAGGCACGCTCAAGACGCTCAAGCGCTTCAAGGACGAAGTCAAGGAAGTGCAATCCGGTCAGGAATGCGGCATGGCATTCGAGAATTACGATGATATCCGCGCCAAGGATGTGATCGAGATTTTTGAACGCGAAGAAGTCGAGCGCAGCCTGGCCTAAGGCGCAGGCGTGACAGGTAGGGTGCGTGCTGAGCACGCACCCTACGGCGACGCACGCGTATAGACACATCGGTAGGTTTCACCCCCCCTGTGCCGGAGGACATAATGTCCCAAGACCAAGCTTCTGCAACAGGTCGCAACTTTTATGGCCGGATAAAGGGAAAGACGCTTCGTCCGACACAAAAGGCCAATCTTCAGCAGGACCTGGATGCGCTGCGCCTGCATGGCGTCTCGGAAGCCGAAAACCCCGATCGACACCGGGTTGATCCGGCAGACTTCTTCGATGATAACCGCCCGCTCTGGCTTGAAATCGGCTTTGGCGGAGGTGAACATCTGGTGTATCAATGCACCCGGAACCCCGATATAGGCTTCATCGGCTGTGAACCCTTCATCAATGGTGTTGCCATGTTGCTGGGGAAACTGCGCCAAACTCCTTTGTCGAATCTGCGTATCCATCCCTGGGATGTGCGCGAACTGTTCGATGTGCTGCCCGATGCCTGCATTGACCGCGCGTTCCTGCTCTATCCTGACCCCTGGCCCAAGACACGCCATCATCGCCGCCGATTCGTCACTCCAGATCATCTCAACCTGCTGGCGCGGGTGCTCAAGCCGCGCGCGATCTTCCGTGTAGCGACGGATATTCCCGATTACGTGCGCCAGACACTGGAAGAAGTTCCACCCGCAGGCTTTGACTGCCTGTCACCTGACCCGGAAGACTTGTCAACCCCTTGGGAAGATTGGTTTTCCACTCGTTACGAGCAGAAAGCCCTGCGCGAGGGGCGCCGCCCGCATTACTTGACCTTTCAGCGCAACACACAACTTGCGCGCGCATAGCGCCCCAAGGCGCGCGCGTCATGGAATTGTTACCCCCCTGTCGCGCCGATGACACGCGACTCGATTAGCAGACCTCGCAGGAGCGCTCATGGCGCCCTCGATCCAGCCGAAGGGGAGCAAGATCATGAAAGACTATCAGAACGATTACCCGGACCACACGCTAAGCCCGGATTACGAGCATGGCGACGAAGCGCCGTCGAATACCTCGAACAACCCGACTTTCTTTGAAGTTATCGAAGCCCGTGCATCTCGCCGCGGATTCCTGATGGGCGGTCTGGCAGCGGCAATCACCGGATTGGTCGGGGTTGGCGTCTCGACCCGTGGTGCGCTCGCCGCCTCCACGTCACCGCTTCTGGGCTTCAACGCGGTTCCCGTAACCGAAGACGACATGATTCATGTTCCTGAAGGCTACAAAACCCAGATACTCGCGCGCTGGGGCGATGCCATCAGCGGCGACATGCCCACCTATCACGGAAGCAACACGGGCGAAGAGCAGGGCCATCAGGTAGGTATGCATCATGATGGACAGCATTTCTTCCCGATTGAGGGCGAGAGCCCCTATGAAGGGTCTTCGACCGACGGTCTCTATGTGCTCAATCACGAATATATCGAACCGCGTTTCCTGCATGCTGACAAATATGCCGGGCAGGAACTGAATTCTGGAGCAGTCGTCTATCACGATGGCAAGCGCGATGATGATGAAGTGCTCAAGGAAATCAACGCGCATGGGGTCGCGGTGTTCCGCGTCCAGAAGCAGGAAAGTGGCGAATGGGCGATCATCGCCGATCCGCACAACCGTCGCATCACCGGTAACACACCGATGGAAATCGGTGGCCCGGTTCGCGGCTCGGCCCATGTGGTGACGAAATATTCGCCCGATGGCACGATGACGCGCGGTACGCTCAACAATTGCGCGCATGGTGTGACTCCCTGGAACACCTATCTGACCGCAGTAGAGAACTGGGCGGGCTATTTCTCGAACACCGATCAGGAAGACCAGAAGCCCAACCTGCCCCGCGAACATGCGCGCTATGGCGTCTCGACCAACCCCAACGCGCGCTACGGCTGGCATCATGCCATGTCAGGCGCAGATGAGTACATTCGTTTTGATGCCTCGACCAAAGGCGCGTCTGCAGCAGAAGACTACCGCAACGAGCCCAACTGCTTCGGTTGGGTTGTCGAAATCGATCCGTTCAACCCCGAGAGCACGCCAGTCAAGCGCACGCATCTGGGCCGGTTTGCGCATGAGGGCGTCGTCTTTGCCAAGGCCGAAACCGGTAAACCGATCGTGGCCTATGCAGGCGACGACGCGCGGTTCGAATACATCTACAAATTCGTGTCGCGCGACGTTTATAGCCCCGGCGAAACAGACGGCTCGATCCTGGACGAGGGCACCCTCTATGTGGCGAAGTTCAATGCCGACGGCTCTGGCGAGTGGCTTGCCTTGGCGCCAGGTCGCAATGGCCTGACCCGCGACAACGGCTTCGCAGATCTGGCCGATATCCTGGTCAATACCCGCCTGGCCGCTGACACGGCAGGCGCGACCAAGATGGATCGCCCGGAATGGGGCGCCGTCGATCCGGCAACGGGCGAGGTGTACTTCACGCTGACGAACAACACCCGCCGCACCGAAGCACAGGTCGATCCGGCCAACCCGCGTGCGGGCAACCAGTTCGGCCATATCATCCGCTGGCGCGAAGGGCGCGACGATCCGGCAGCGACCAGCTTCAACTGGGATCTGTTTGTGATCGCGGGCGATGTCGGCACGTCGCGCAGCCTGAGCGGTGAATCGCTGAACGAGGACAATATCTTCGCCTGCCCTGATGGTCTGTGGTTCGATGCGGATTCGCGCCTCTGGATCCAGACGGATATTGGCGAAAGCGCGCAGAACAAGGGCGATCTTGCTCCGGTCGGCAACAATGCCATGCTGGCCGCAGACCCCCGCACCGGCGAAATCCGTCGCTTCCTGACCGGTCCGATGGGGCAAGAGATCACCGGCGTCTGCACCACACCCGATCAGCGCACCATGTTCGTTGGCGTACAACATCCGGGTGCCACCACAACGCCCGAAGATTTCGCTTCTGGCAATCTGGCCTCGCATTGGCCCGATGGTGGAGACTCCATCCCACGCTCCGCGCTGGTCGTGATCACACGCGAGGACGGTGGTGTGATCGGCGCCTGATCTTGCTGACAGAAACGGTAAGAGCGGGCCACGCGCCCGCTCTTTTCAGTTTGTCCAACCACGCGAGCCCGCAGCGCGTGTGCCTGCGCTTGCCGCTTCACGGATTGTCCAAAATCACTGTTACTGTGGTGCAAGATCAGAAATCCAACCAGCTTCCCAGTTTGATCTGCCGATCACGCCCACCCCGGATTTGGCGTCGAAAGCCCAGTTCGAGGCTGAGACGTTCGGAAACGACCAAGAGGGCAGAGGGTGCAAGATACAGGCTGCTTTGGGCGCGCGTCCATTCGCCCTGAAGCTGGTTGACGAAGATCAAGCGATCATTCGGACGCAGACCCAGCGTGCCCTGAGCTTTCCATTCAATCCGCCCGGATACCGCCTGCGCACCTTGCAGAAAACCGGCCTGTAGTTCCAGACTGGCCCATCCCGGCCAAGGCCGGATCAGGTCCACCCCTGCAGTTGCGCCAAAACCGAGAAGCGCGCCATGACCCGCAAGGGTCTTCCGCAATTCTGTGACCGCGTAGAATCCATGTCGCGACAGGTACGGGCGCGGGTCATTGCTCTGAATGAAACGCAATCCGATTCGACGATCTCCAGTCCTTCCCAGAAACGCCGTCAACGCCACGGTTCGCCCATTCCCCAAACCTTGGTCAACCCAAAGAGAAGGGGCTCCGTCAAAGCTGGCAAGAGCCAGAAATCCGTGCCCTTTTTCTCGCGGCCAGGGATTGGCGCAGACCATCTCCCCAAACATGGCAAAGGGTAGAAAGAGAAACAGCCAGAATAGCTTGCATGATGGAAGTGGGTTGCCGATCACCATAGCCCACGATGCGCCCTGACGGTTAATATATCCTTAAGGTCAGGTGCAAGACAGGTGTCCTGACAGGTGCGCCAGAGCGAAAAAACTGCGGCCCCGGATCACGTCCAGGGCCGCATGGAATGCTCTCAATGAACCAACTTTACACGCGGGGCCTCTTCATCCCCGAAACTCTTGCCACCGATGATCAGTCCTTCCGGGCCGGCCGTTACCTCAACAGAGGCCCCATCCAGAACTTCGCCGCCCAGCAGCATCTGCGCCAGCGGATCCTGCAAATAGCGCTGGATCACCCGCTTCAGCGGACGCGCTCCATAGACCGGATCATAGCCCTTGTCCGCCATCCATGTGCGGGCGGCGGCATCCATCTCCAGCGTGATCTTGCGCGCCAGAAGCCGCTTCAACAGCCGCGCCATCTGGATATCGACAATCGCATCCATATCCTTGCGCGACAGCCGGTCGAAGATCACCGTCTCATCCAGCCGGTTCAGAAACTCCGGCCGGAAATGCGCGCGCACGGCCTCCATCACCTCGGCCTTCACACTCGCCTTGTCCGCGCCCTCGTCCATCCGGCTCAGCGCATGGCTACCAAGGTTAGAGGTCAGGATGATCAGCGTCTGCTTGAAATCTACCGTCCGGCCATGGCTGTCAGTCAACTGCCCATCATCAAGCACCTGCAACAGCACATTAAAGACTTCCGGATGCGCCTTCTCGACCTCGTCGAACAGCACAACCTGATAGGGCCTGCGCCGCACCGCTTCGGTCAGCACTCCCCCTTCTTCATAACCGACATAGCCCGGAGGGGCCCCGATCAGCCGCGCAACGGCGTGTTTCTCCATGTATTCGGACATGTCGATCCGCACCATCGCCTGATCATCGTCGAACAGGTATTGCGCCACAGCCTTGGTCAGTTCGGTTTTGCCCACGCCCGTCGGCCCAAGGAACAGGAAACTGCCCAAGGGGCGGTTCTCGTCATTCAGCCCAGCGCGCGCGCGGCGCACCGCATTTGCGACGGCGCGGATGGCCTCATCCTGACCGACAACGCGCTTGTGCAACTCATCTTCCATGCGCAAAAGCTTCTCGCGTTCGCCTTCAAGCATCTTCGTGGTCGGAATACCCGTCCAGCGTTCGACGACTTCCGCGATCTGCTCTGGCCGCACGGCATCCGCCACCAGCTTTTCCGCCTCGCGCGCTTCGGCCTCGGCCAACTTGCGCTCCAGGTCCGGGATCACCCCATACTGTAGCCGCCCGGCATTGGCGAAATCTCCCGTGCGCTTGGCCGTTTCCAGATCGATCCGCGCGCGGTCCAGCTCTTCCTTGATCTGCCGCGCAGCTTCCAGTTTGTCGCGCTCGGACTGCCAGGCCGCGGTCATCTCGGCACTGCGCTGCATCAGGTCAGACAATTCCTTTTCCAATGTCGCCAGCCGATCCTTGCTCGCGGCATCGTCTTCCTTTTTCAGCGCTTCGGCCTCAATCTGCTTTTGCAGGATATCACGATCCAGCGCGTCCAGTTCCTCGGGCTTGCTGTCCACTTCCATCCGCAAGCGCGACGCGGCCTCGTCCATCAGGTCGATGGCCTTGTCCGGCAGGAAACGATCCGTGATGTAGCGGTGCGAGAGCGTCGCGGCTGCCACCAACGCGCTGTCGCTGATCCGCACCCCATGATGCAGCTCATATTTTTCCTTGATCCCGCGCAGGATCGAGATCGTATCCTCGACAGTCGGTTCTTCCACCATCACCGGCTGGAAGCGCCGCGCAAGCGCCGCGTCCTTTTCGACATGCTTGCGGTATTCATCCAGCGTCGTCGCGCCCACGCAATGCAATTCCCCCCGCGCAAGCGCTGGCTTGATCAGGTTCGCGGCATCCATCGCGCCCTCGGATTTGCCCGCACCGACCAGCGTGTGCATCTCGTCAATGAACAGGATGATTTCCCCATCCGCGCTTGTGACTTCCGACAAGACGGCTTTCAGCCGCTCCTCGAATTCACCGCGATATTTCGCCCCGGCAATCAGCGCGCCCATATCGAGCGCCATCAGTTTCTTGTCGCGCAGAGATTCCGGCACATCCCCATTGACGATGCGCAGCGCCAGACCCTCGGCGATCGCGGTCTTGCCGACGCCCGGTTCGCCAATCAGTACCGGATTGTTCTTGGTGCGCCGCGACAGCACCTGCATCGCACGGCGGATTTCATCATCGCGCCCGATAATCGGGTCGATCTTGCCGTCGCGGGCGGCCTGCGTCAGATCGCGAGCATATTTCTTGAGCGCGTCATAGCCTTCCTCGGCCGAAGCACTGTCAGCCGTCCGACCCTTGCGAATATCATTTATGGCGGCATTGAGCTTCTGCGCCGTGACCGCACCTGCGTCCAGTGCATCCTTGGCGTCGGATTTCACCAGCGCCAGCGCTGTCAGAAGCCGTTCGACGGGAACAAAACTGTCGCCAGCTTTCTTTGCAAGCTGTTCGGCCTGATCCAGAAGCCTTGCAGTCTGAGGATCCAGATAAATCTGGCCTTCGCCGCCAGAAACTCTTGGGATTTTCGCAAGTGCAATCTCTGTCGCCTGCGCAACGCGTTCCGGTGCACCGCCTGCATTGCGGATCAGGTTCGCGGCCATGCCCTGATCATCGTCCAGAAGAGCCTTCAGGACATGGACAGGGGTCACACGCTGATGATCTTCGCGCAAAGCAATTGTCTGGGCGGCCTGAATGAACCCACGCGCCCGCTCGGTGAATTTCTCTAGTGTCATGGCATCTTCTCCTACATAAGCGCCCGGTTGTGCGGCCATGCCTGCCAAGCAGCACATGGCTCTGTCGGGCCTTGAAACTCATGTGGGAAGGTCTGCGCCCTGTTGCAAGATGGGCACAGGCAAAGCGCGCAAGATTTTCGATCAGCCTGGAAGCGACGCAGGCTTGTTCAGACTTGACCAGTCGATCACATCCTGACGCTGCATCTGAAACACCTGCCAGTCCCCATCTACACGGACGCGTTGCCAACCCGCGCGCTCCAGAACACGCTGCGAGGCCATGTTCTCAACGTGGACGCGCGCAATGATTGTCGAGAGCGCCGGAAAGATGCTGAAGCACCGCCATGAAAACAGCGCGATCATCGGCGCGGCGAGACCCAGACCCCAGTGCTCTCGCCCAAGCCAGTAACTGATCTCGCCCGATTGCGGAGGCGTGACATCGGTTTTCCACTGCATGCGCATCTGGCCGATAACCCGGCCCTGATACTCGACCGCGCGAACCTTGTGGTGACTGACCTGCCGTGACAGTTCTATCAGCGTCCGGGCCAGTTCGGTCGTGATCTCTCCCGGATAGTCCTCGGGCATGTAGCGCCAGAGTTCGGCGTCATCGAGCATGCGCTGATAGATCTCGGTATCTTCCGGTTCCCACGGACGAAAACAGTAGCGCGCCATCACCTGCGCTGGCGGTTGATGCAGTTTCGTCACAGCTATCTGCTTGCCGCGCAAGGTCTCCAACGGGTTTCCGGTCCCTAGCTCGGGAATGAAGTGATTGTCAGTCCTTCCAGACATGATCTCTCTCCTTCAGATCAAGCAAATCATCTCAATAAACGTTAAGATAGCGTGAAGAAGCCTGTTTTCCTAGGCAAAACGTCGTTGGGTCACACTGGCGCACCACTCCAGCAATGCGTTTGGAGAAGGGTCCAGAGCTTCCGCCATTCCCTCGGAAAAGCGCAGAAATCCAGCAAGATTGGATTTGTTCACCGCCGTCAGCACGGGCACATCTACGGAAAGCGCTTTGCCGATGACGTTGCGGAAACCACGCCCTTCCAGTTCGGACTTGCCGAACTTGTTCAGGATCAGCAGCGCAGGTTGGCGGTCAAGATCAGAGTCAACCAACCCCACCGCAGTTTCCAGACCCACTGGATCCAGACGACACCCGCGCGCGTGTGGACCAAGGTTCTGACTGATCCGCACATGATGATCATGACCCAGCACTTGCAGATCCATGTCACACAGACGGTCAGGGCGCGTTTCGCGATTGATCTGCACAACCCCGGCCAGATCGACCCCACGCGCGATCAATTCCTGTGCCAGATCGACCAGCACCCTGTCTGACGCCCCGCGCCCTTCAAGCGTGATAAAGCCCAACATGGCCCTGCCCTTTGCCTTCGCAGATGTTATATGCACATCTAGGATGAAACAGGCCGCAGGACCAGAGCGCAATAATGCACGCCCCCCGCTATCTGCCCGACCCCCACAACCCACGACTGACCCGCGCGGTCGAGGGCTTTGACCAGAACGGGCGGCACCAAACCATCCGCGTCGTCGAAGAGCGGCCCCTGACGATCTACCTGAATGCGCAGGAGATCGTCACCGCCATGACGATCGGCGATCACCCGGAATATCTGGCTGTGGGATTTCTGCGCAATCAGGGGATGTTGCGGGCAGATGATCAGGTCACTGCCGTAGAGTATGACGAAGATCTGGAGTTGGTCGTCGTGCGCACGACCCGCCAGACCAGCTATGAGGAAAAGGTCAAGAAAAAGACCCGCACCTCGGGCTGCGCCGTTGGCACGGTCTTTGGTGACATGATGGAAGGGCTCGAAGGCTTGACTTTGCCCGAAGCAGAAATCCGCACAAGCTGGCTCTATGCGCTGGCAAAGACGATCAATACCGTGCCATCGCTTTATCTGGAAGCAGGCGCCATCCACGGCACTGTCCTGTGCCAGCGCGACGAAGTTCTTGTATATATGGAAGATGTTGGCCGCCATAACGCCGTCGACAAGATCTCGGGCTATATGTTCAGGCATGGCGTGGAAGGTGCAGACAAGATCCTCTACACAACCGGGCGGCTGACCTCGGAAATGGTGATCAAGACCGCGCAGATGGGCATTCCGGTGCTCGCCTCGCGGTCGGGCTTCACCGCCTGGGGTGTGGAAATCGCGCGGCAGGTCGGCCTGACCCTGATCGGGCGCATGCGCGGACAACGTTTCATCTGCCTGTCGGGCGAAGCGCGCCTGATCCGCGATGCCGACCTGAGTGCCGTGCCGGAAGAGGACCGCAAGCATCGCCGCAAAGGGGCCGAGGCATGAGCCTGCCGCTTGGGGTCATCCTGGCGGGCGGACAGGCCACGCGCATGGGCGGTGGTGACAAGGGACTACGCGAAGTCGCAGGCAATCCACTTCTGGATCACGTCATCGCGCGGCTTGCGCCACAAGTGGGCGGCATCGTGCTCAACGCCAATGGCGATCCCTCACGATTTGCGAAGTATCGCCTGCCGGTTGTCGCAGATTCCCTGCCCGACTGGCCCGGTCCACTTGCAGGCGTTCTGGCCGGGATGGACTGGGCCGCGGCGCAAGGCGCGGACTCCGTGGTATCTGTGGCGGCTGACACGCCGTTTTTCCCGCAGGATCTGGTCGCGCAGCTTCAGGCCGCCGCCGGGCCAAGCGGTCTGGCGCTTGCAGCCACAAGAGAAGGCGACAAGCTCTGGCGTCATCCGACTTTCGGACTTTGGCGGGTTGCCTTGCGCGATGATCTGCGCGCGGCGCTGCTCGGCGGGTTGCGCAAGGTGGTACTCTGGACCGATCAGCACGGTGCGGGCACAGCAGAGTTTGGCACCGATCCTTTTGATCCCTTCTTCAATATCAACACGCCAGAAGATATTGCTGTTGCCGAAAAAATCGCAGGGCAGGCATGAAAATCTACGGCGTTACAGGTTGGAAGAACACGGGCAAAACCACGTTGATGGAGCGACTTGTGGCCGAGTTCGTTTCGCGTGGATTGCGTGTCTCGACTGTGAAGCATGCCCATCATGACACCGAGATTGACCATGAGGGGCGCGATTCCTACCGTCATCGTATCGCAGGCGCATGTGAGGTCATCCTGTCTTCGCCCCGTCGCTGGGCGATCATGCACGAATTGCGCGATACGCCGGAACCGGCCCTGACCGATCTTCTCACGAAGCTCACCCCGGTCGATCTGGTGCTGATCGAGGGCTACAAGCGCGCGGGGCATCCCAAGATCGAAGCTTATCGTGCCGCTGCCGGACGCGAGCTGCTTGCGCGAACGAATGCCACTATCCGCGCTGTGGCGACCGACACGACAATAGACGATATCGACCTGCCTTTGCTCGACCTCAATGATACACCCGCCATTGCCGATTTCATCCTGCGCGATCTGGGGATGCAGGCATGAGCCGGTTTGACCGCATCCTTGTGGTGGACTGGTCTGCCAACTCCACGCCGAAACGCGGCGCGGATTCCATCTGGATCGGCGCGGCAGGCGCGCAGGCCGGACCACCGCGGAATTTCGCGACCCGCGCCGAAACAATCACCTATCTGCGCGATCAGATGCGCGCGGCGCTGGCAGCTGATCATCGAATGCTGGTCAGTTTCGATATCGGCTTCGGCTTCCCCAAAGGCTTTGCACAGCATTTGACAGGCCGGGCCGAGGCGCTGGCCGTGTGGGACTGGCTGGCGGCACGGATCGAAGATGACGCTAGGAACCGCAACAACCGCTTTGACGTTGCTGCCGAAATCAACCGCCAGTTTCCGGGGACAGGGCCATTCTGGGGCAGGCCCGATCACCTCAATCTGCCCGATCTGCCCGCCAAGGGCAAGGAACGCGGCGGGCACGGTCTGGCGGAATTGCGCGCGACCGAAGCGCTCTGCGCCGGGGCGCATCCGATGTGGAAGCTCTACACGACCGGTTCTGTCGGTTCGCAAAGTCTGCTCGGTCAGGTGCATCTGGCGCGTCTGCGCGCGGAATTCGGGGACATGCTGGCTGTCTGGCCGATGCAGGACCACGCAGCACCACTGGTTCTGACTGAAACCTATCTCTCCCTGATCGACCCCGCTGTGCGCGAAGCCCAAGGCTATGCCTGCAAAGACGCGGCACAGGTCGATCTTCTGGCGCGCGCCTTTCATGGCGTGTCTCTGGCAGCGATGATGCAACCAGAAGCATCGCGCGAAATACTGCGTGAGGAAGGCTGGATTCTGGGCGCAGGCTATGGCGCAGAGTTGCTGGCGGCGCTGGGCCAGCGAACCCTGACCCCGCCACGGCTGCGCAATGACTGTTTCGCCATGCCCCAAGGTGTGGACTGGGTGCCCGTGGATGTTGCCCTGAACAGGCTGCGCGACGCGCTGCACCCTGTCACCACCACAGAAGACGTCGCGACGGCACAGGCCGGCGGGCGGGTTCTGACGCAAGACCTTGTCGCGCGCCGCGCCAACCCACCCGCTGCCAATTCCGCTGTGGATGGCTTTGGCTTCGCGCATAGTGGGCTCGGCAGCGATGGCCCCTATACTTTACCGCTGGTGGCTGGCCGCGCGGCGGCAGGCCAACCGTTTGACGACCCTGTGCCGCAAGGCCACGCCATACGCATCCTGACCGGTGCCATCTTGCCCAAAGGTGTAGATACAGTCGTGCTGGAAGAAGACTGTGCCTCCGACGGGGCGCGTGTCGCTTTTGATGGTCCGATCAAGCCGCGCATAAACACCCGCAAGGCAGGCGAGGATGTGCAGGCAGGGACCGTTTTCCTGAAGGCCGGGCGAATCCTGACGCCGCCCGATCTGGGGCTGGTCTCTGCACTTGGGGTTGCGCGCGTCCCGGTCCATCGCGTGTTGCGGGTCGGGGTGCTGTCCACCGGTGACGAAATCCTGTCGGATCCGGGTGCGCCTGCCGCCCTGCACCAGATCTACGACGCAAACCGCCCCATGCTGTTGGAGATCGCGCGTAAATGGGGGTATCAGCCGGTCGACTTGGGTCATTGGCCCGACAATGACTCCGCCATTGCGAGCGCGCTCGATCGCGGCGCACAGTCTTGCGATGTGATCCTGACCTCGGGCGGCGCCTCTGCCGGGGATGAGGATCACGTGTCGCGCCTGCTGCGCGCACGCGGCACCCTGAGCAGTTGGCGCATTGCCCTGAAACCCGGCAGACCGCTGGCACTGGCGCTCTGGCAAGGTGTACCTGTGCTGGGTCTGCCCGGAAACCCGGTTGCGGCGCTGGTCTGCACCCTGATTTTCGGGTGCCCGGCGCTGTCGATGATGGCGGGAAGCGGGTGGATCATGCCGCAAGGCTTCGAGCTTCCGGCGGCATTCACCAAATCCAAGAAACCCGGCCGACGCGAATACCTCCGCGCACGGATCAACGATCAGGGCGCGGCCGAAGTATTTGCCTCCGAAGGGTCAGGTCGCATCAGCGGCCTGAGCTGGGCCGAGGGGCTCGTTGAACTGCCCGACGACGCAGTAAGAATCTCGCTAGGCACACGGGTCAGATACATCCCGTTCACAAGCTTCGGTCTGTAGGATTGTCGCGGAATCGCGACCAGTGCTTCCGCCTCTGTTTACCGTTTTCAAAGAAATCCGTCCAATATCTGTGCATTGTCCCAGTGCTGACCAGTCACCACCGTATTCTTGCCCAATTTGATGCGGAAAGTGAAACTCGACACGGATGTATCGCGTAAGGCAGAGTAATGGACAGATTGACCGAAATGGAAGCATTCGCCACGGTTGTGGATCAGGGCGGCTTCACAGACGCAGCGCGCAAGATGGGGATTTCCAAATCCGCCGTCTCGAAGCATGTGTCTGCGCTCGAAGCCCGGCTTGGCGCGCGCTTGCTGAATCGCACGACACGGCGCGTCAGCCCCACGGATATCGGTCTGGCCTATTACGACCGCGCACGCCGGGTGCTGAATGACGCGGGCGAGGCGGATAATCTCGTCGCCTCCATGCAATCGGCCCCTTCGGGGATTCTGCGTCTTGCCGTGCCCACGGATTTCGGTGCTACGCATCTCTCGCCGATTCTTGGCGAATTTCTGAACCGCTACCCGGATGTTTCGGTCAATATGGTGCTGAAAAACCGGTATGTTGAACTGATCTCGGAAGGGTTCGATCTGGCCATCCGCATGGGCGAGATGGACGATTCCAGCCTGCGCGCCCGCAAGATCTGTGAAGCGACACAACGGCTCATCGCATCCCCCGCATATCTGGCCGAGCACGGTCGCCCGCAACGCATTGATGATCTGAATGATCACCGCCTGCTCTATTACTCGCACAACGCCGCCAGTTCGGTCTGGAAGATCACCGCACCTTCGGGCGAGGTCAGACAGGTCCGGTCTTCTTCGTGGTTTTCAGTCAATGATGGCCAGTCACTTTTGAACGCAGCGGTCAACGGGCTTGGCATCGCCTATCTGCCCAGCTTTCTCTATGCGCCCGCGATGAAATCAGGGCTTGTCGAAGACGTCATGCCGGATCTGCCGCGCGATGTTCAAAGCCTCTATGCCGTCTATCCCGCCGGTCGCTACACCCAGCCGAAGGTCCGTGCCCTGATCGATTTTCTGGTCGAGAAATTCGGCACCCGCGCCGCAGATGGGTGGTAACTGCCGCCGCAGTCTTTCCCTCCGGACAGGTTCTCCCTCCCCTGTCTTGCCAACTGGCCAGAGCCTTCGTGCTCTGGCTTTTTTCATGGCTCAGTCGCGGTGATAGGGACTGCCCGAGAGGATGGTCGCAGCCCGGTAAATCTGCTCGGCCAGCATCACGCGCACAAGCATATGCGGCCAGACCATCGCCCCGAAGGACAGGCGCCGTTGCGCCCCATCGCGGAAATCCGGCTCCAGTCCATCGGCCCCGCCGATGACAAAGGCCATGTCGCCTGCTCCCGCGTCTCGGGTTTGTGCAATCCAGCGTGCGAACCCGCGTGAATCCAGCGCATCGCCCCGCTCATCCATGGCAACAACAACAGCATTGTCGGGAATCACCCGCTCCAGCCCGCGCGCCTGATCCCGCATCGACACGGCCTTGCGCTCATCGACCTCATGCTCAAGACAGGGCCCCAGCGAGAGCGCACGGCCTGCGCGGTCAAATCGTGTCAGATAATCTCTGATCAGATCGCGTTCCGGCCCCTTCCGAAGCCGGCCCACAGCGCAGATATGCAGGCGCATCAGGCCGCTGTCGGCCCGCCCGCGCCCTGCCACATCTTTTCAAGCTGGTAGAACTCGCGCACTTCCGGGCGGAAAACATGCACCACGACATCGCCCGTGTCGATCAGCACCCAGTCGCCCACATCCTTGCCCTCAGACCGGGCAGACAAACGAAAGGTCTCTTTCAAACGGTCAAGCAGTTTCTGGGCAATCGCGGCCACCTGACGCGTCGAGCGGCCAGAGCAGACGACCATGTGATCGGCCATGGCGGTTTTGCCGCGAAGGTCGATGGTGACGATATCCTCGGCCTTGTCATCATCCAGCGACGACAGGACCAGATCAAGGATGGCCTCGCTGGAAATGGGCAGGACAGGCTGTGTCTCTGTCTGATCGGCGAAAGCAGTTGTATCGGTATAAGACAGAGACCTGTCCTCCTGTGAGTAAGTTTCCCGATCAATATAGCATCTCGCATGGGCCTTCTCAATATTGCGCACCAGAATCCGGCGTGTTGATGCAAACTTGCGCGGCAGTTCGCCACCGCCCGCCCCGCGCATGCCCGTTGCCTTACCGCGCATTTCAGCGTATCCACCCCTGCATGACTCGCTTTTTCGACATGACGGATCACGCACGCCTGCCCCAGCGCTTCCAGCGCGAGGCCCGGTCGGTTCTGGCGCGACTTCCGCTGATCTGATCACGCGGCCCCTTGCGGTCCCTCTCAGCACACAAGTTTTCCTTACAGCCAAGAGTTATCACCATGGCCAAGACCCTCTATGACAAGATCTGGGACG
Source organism: Natronohydrobacter sp. (assembly GCA_020832555.1). Taxonomy (GTDB): domain Bacteria; phylum Pseudomonadota; class Alphaproteobacteria; order Rhodobacterales; family Rhodobacteraceae; genus Roseinatronobacter. The sequence continues at coordinate 26,626 of JAFIEM010000044.1, forward strand.
CACATGTCGTCCATGAAGACGCGGACGGAACCTGCCTTCTCTATATTGACCGCCATCTGGTGCATGAAGTGACCAGCCCGCAGGCCTTTGAAGGGCTGCGCATGACCGGTCGCAAGGTGCGCGCCCCGGAAAAGACCATCGCAGTGCCCGATCATAACGTGCCGACAACGCCGGACCGGGAACAGGGTATCGAGAACGAGGAATCGCGCATTCAGGTCGACGCGCTCGACCGCAATGCCCGCGAATTCGGTGTGCATTACTACCCGGTCTCCGATATCCGTCAGGGTATCGTGCATATCGTCGGTCCCGAACAGGGCTGGACCCTGCCAGGCATGACCGTTGTCTGCGGCGACAGCCATACCGCAACACATGGCGCCTTCGGCGCGCTCGCCCATGGCATCGGCACATCCGAGGTCGAGCATGTTCTGGCCACCCAGACGCTGATCCAGAAGAAATCGAAAAACATGAAGGTCGAGATCACCGGCTCGCTGCGCCCCGGTGTGACCGCCAAGGACATCACGCTTTCGGTGATCGGGAAGACCGGCACCGCAGGCGGCACGGGCTATGTCATCGAATACTGCGGCCAGGCCATCGAAGAGTTGTCTATGGAAGGGCGGATGACCGTGTGCAACATGGCCATCGAGGGCGGCGCGCGCGCCGGTCTTATTGCGCCAGATGAAAAAACCTTTCAATATGTGCAGGGTCGCCCCCACGCCCCCAAAGGCGCACAATGGGACGCAGCCCTTGCATGGTGGAAGACGCTGAAATCCGACCCGGACGCGCATTGGGACAAGGTCATCACCCTGAAAGCTGAGGATATCGCCCCGGTCGTGACCTGGGGCACCTCGCCCGAAGACGTGCTGCCGATCACAGCCACCGTGCCCTCCCCCGACAGTTTCAGCGGCGGCAAGGTCGAGGCCGCAAAGCGCGCGCTGGACTATATGGGCCTGAAACCGGGTCAGAAACTGACCGATATCGAGATTGACACAGTCTTTATCGGCTCCTGCACCAATGGCCGGATCGAGGATCTGCGCGCCGCCGCGGCCATCCTCAAAGGCCACAAGATTGCCGTGAAACGCGCTATGGTCGTGCCGGGCTCCGGTCTTGTGCGCGCGCAGGCCGAAGAAGAGGGGCTCGCCCAGATATTCATCGATGCAGGCTTTGAATGGCGTCTCGCAGGCTGCTCGATGTGTCTTGCCATGAACCCCGACCAGCTCAGCCCCGGCGAGCGCTGCGCGGCCACGTCAAACCGCAATTTCGAAGGGCGCCAGGGTCGCGGCGGTCGCACACATCTGATGTCACCCGCCATGGCAGCGGCAGCGGCCATCACGGGTCGGCTGACAGACATCCGCGAATTGACGGCGCAGCCCGCCTGATTTCATTCTTGGTCAAATATCCTGGGGTCCGGGGCCACCCCCCGGCGCGCTCGGGCAGGAGCAACCGAAGGACA
>JAFIEM010000193.1 GCA_020832555.1 Natronohydrobacter sp.
CCCTTGGGGTCCATGCCGCAGGCCAGCATATGGCCATGATCGCGGTAAGAGGTGATGCGCTTGTCGCCTTCCTTGGTTGTCGCTTCCAGTCCGACGACAACGGCTTCCTGACCGATATAGAGATGGCAGAACCCACCGATCAGACCCATGCCATATAGCTGACCGGCCTTCTCCTCGAATCGACGGATCAGCAGCATATCGCGGTAATAGCCAAGCAGTTCCTCGGCTGAAACATTTGATTTCGCAGCGGGTTTTTTCACGGCCATGAGCGGCGCCTCCTCCCCAAAAAACGATAGTTCAACATTAAACCATCTCTTAGCGCAAAACAGAATGTGTTGCGAGAGTTTTTCCGCATGGCCGCCATGCGTGACCCGCAACCCTATTCGGGCTTGGCAATCAGCATGTCGGTGGGGGGCGCGCGCATCAGGTCGCGGGCATAATTTCCAAGTTTGGTCGGGCTGCGGCCGGAATGACTGCCGATCACGACCAGATCGGGTTTCAGTTCCTCGATGCGGAAGGCGAGCACCTCATGCACGCCGCCGGGCACGATCTCGGGTGTGACCAGTCGCGCGGGCAGGGTCTCGAAATCAAGGAAAGCCTTGCGCAGCAACTCGGCCTCGGTCATCTCGGGGCTGGCCATCAGATCGGCGCTGGGCAATTTGTTGCTGCGCGGCAGTTGCAGGGCGTGGATGGCGTGCAGTTCCGCGTCGGGCGAGATATGGGCCGCGACCCGCAGCGCCCGTGCCGAGGCAGGGCCGAAGGTGATTGCACCCAGAACCCTGCGATAGGGGGCGCTGGAGCGGGTCTGCGCGATCAGCACCGGGCAGGCGACCGATTGGGTGATGCGCTCCAGATTGGTCAGGCGCAGGGTGTCGAGCACGCGTCGCGGCAGGTGCAGACCCAGCACGACCAGATCGACATTGAACTCTGCCGCAAGCCGATCTACCAGATTTGCGGGCGGTTCGGTCGCAACATGGGTGTCGATCTCGATATCGGGAAAGGCGGCGCGCAGCTTTGCGATTTCGGTTTCGATTTTTGGCGCAGGGGTCTTTCTGACGGCCATACGAAAACGCTTGACCGCCTGCACATGCGGCTCGACTGCATGGGCGATGATCAGCCGCGCCTGATGAGCGCGCGCAAGCTGGGCCGCACGGGGCAGCACTGCAGCAGAGCGACGCGACAGATCTGTGGCGGCAAGGACGGTGCGCAGCGAATACAAGGACAAACCTACGATAAGGGGCAGCAGGGATCAGCCAGAGCCATAGCAGATCAGAACCCGGTCGTCACTTCGCTTTGTCGCGCAGGATGGTCGCGCGCTGTTCGGCGGTGACTTTCTCGACCGGGATATCCTGGGCGAAATGCGCGTGCTGGTTCAGTTTCGGAAAGCGTTCTGACAGATCCTGTGCCAGCGCGGCGGGCAGGCGTTCGAGTGTGGCGCGCGAGACCAGCATGCTCTCGACCGGGATCCCTTCGACATAGATGATCTGGTGCTGGTCAAAGACGAGGCTGAAATAATCGACGAATCCCGCCTCGCGCTGCAACACCCGCCGCCCGTCGACCAGATATTGCGCCTGCACCAGCACTTCCGCCTGTGTGCCCATCCGCTCTTCGCCGCGCTGATAGAGAAAGATGCGCTGCAACGGGCCGACGGTCAGCGCGCCGAGATTGCCCAGACTGCCCGCCGGAAATGTGACCGGCGCGAAGGCACCATGCGCGCGGGTCGTCACCTGTCCGATCCAGCGCAGCGGTTGGGGGCCGTGGTCGCGCGTGCGGACGGTCTGGCCTATGCGCAGCGCCTCGACCGGGCACAGCCCGCCATCGCCCAATGTCACCCGCGCACCGGGTGCGAAACAGCCTGTGACAAGTTCCGAGATGCGCAATTCGGTGACATCCGGATTGACCGAGATCAGCGTGTAATCCGTGGCCAGACGCATCGGATTCAGGGGCAGCAGAAGACGGGCCGATCCGGTTTGCAGCGCCAGTGCGGTGACAAGTTCGCCATCGGTCGACATGAATTTCAACTCGCCCTGCACCAGGACCCGCGCATTTGGCAAGAGAACGCTCGACGCTGTGCCGGTGATCCTGGCAAGGCGGATCACCTCACCCATCGACAGCGCTAGGCGCAGCGCCGCAGAGCCTGCGTTCAGCGCGTAGCGATCGCCAAGGCATAATGTGGCGGGCGGTCCCAGACCGTCGCCTTCATTGATGCCCCAGGTCACGCGAAAGGCGCTGCCCTCGAAGACTTCGCATTCGTAACTATAGGCCAACTGCCACCCCGCGCCCGACACGCCCCATACGAATTCCCCCGCTGGACTATAGCGGGGTTTCTTCGTCTGTCATCCTGTCGGTGCCCGGAATGGGTTGAAATTCCGTTACTGATCAGTTGACGCGGGTCCAGCCCTGTTCGCGGCAGATGAAGGCCACACAGCCTGAAACACCCAGTTGGTTGCCGCGCAGGCTCATCTTGGCATTGTAGGTGCTGTCGCGGTCGGGGGCATAGACCTTGCCATTGCCGTAAGCCCCGTTGCCCTGCGGTTCCATGTCCCAGACGATTGCGCGTCCGATATTGGGGCTTTGGATCTGCTGGCCCGCACCGTTGAAGGCTTTTTCCAGTCCGCCGCAGATCTTGCCGTTCGAGCAGGTCTGGATACGGACATGGCCGTAATTGCCGTTATCGTCGGGTTTGGTTTTCCACAGCCCATGCACCGGATCGGCGAAAGCGGGCAGGGCGAAAGCGGACAGCGCGAAGGCTGCTAGGGTCAGTTTGCGCATGAATGAACTCCTCCCAGAGATGTCCAGTTCTTGCACAAGCGCGGCACTGATCAAGCGCGACCTTGCGTCAACCGGGCGGGTGACGCAACGCAAAGGCGCCCGCATGGCGGGCGCCTCTGGTCGGTCTGACAGTGTTGCTATCGGGGTTCGTTCATCAGCCCTTTCACCAGCGCGAAACAGGCCAGCAGCAGCACAACGGCAAAGGGCAGACCGGTCGAGACCGCCGCTGCCTGAAGCGCCACAAGCCCGCCGCCCAGCAGAAGTGCTGCGGCCACCAGCCCCTCGAAGATCACCCAGAACACGCGCTGGCTGACCGGCGCATTGATCTTGCCGCCTGCCGTGATCGTGTCGATCACCAGCGAGCCGGAATCCGACGAGGTGACGAAGAACACGATCACCAGAATGATCCCCAGAACCGAAGTGATCGCGGCGAAGGGCAGTTCCGAGAGCATCCCGAAGAGCGACAGTTCGGGCACATAGGCGTCGATCACGAAACCATAAACCGCGCTGTCGGTGACACTTGTGATCAGCTGGCTGATCGCGGTGCCGCCGAAAGCGGTCATCCAGATCGCAGAGACGATGGTCGGAATGAGCAAAACGCAGGTGATGAATTCGCGCACAGTGCGGCCCCGGCTGACGCGGGCGATAAACATGCCCACGAAGGGCGACCAGCTGATCCACCATGCCCAGTAAAACGCCGTCCAGCCCTGGCGGTAGCCGTCATCATCGCGCCCGATCGGGTTCGACAGCGCAAGGATCTCGGTCGCATAAGCCCCCAGATTGCCGAAGAACTGCGAGATCAGCGTGAAGGTCGGCCCGACAAGGATGACAAAGAGCATCAGAAGGATCGCCAGCACCATGTTGATCTCGGACAGCACCTTGACGCCGCCA
>JAFIEM010000194.1 GCA_020832555.1 Natronohydrobacter sp.
ACGGGCGTGCCCGGACGGGCGTGATCGCGACCCCGCGTGGCGAGATCCGCACGCCTGCCTTCATGCCGGTCGGCACGGCGGCGACGGTGAAGGCCATGCTGCCGGGGTCAGTGCGCGAAACGGGTGCGGATATCCTCTTGGGCAATACCTATCATCTGATGTTGCGCCCGACGGCTGAGCGCATCGCGGCCCTTGGCGGTCTGCACAGGTTCATGAACTGGGACCGTCCCATCTTGACGGATTCGGGCGGGTTTCAGGTCATGTCGCTCGCGAGTTTGCGCAAGCTGACCGAAGAGGGCGTGCGTTTCGCCAGCCATATCGACGGGTCCAAGCACTTGCTGACGCCGGAGCGCTCGATGGAGATTCAGCGACTGCTGGGCTCTGACATCGTGATGTGTTTCGATGAATGTCCCGCCCTGCCCGCGGATCGTGGGACAATTGCGGCTTCGATGGAACTGTCGATGCGCTGGGCGCGGCGCTCGCGCGATGCGTTCGGCGACCGTCCCGGCCATGCGCTGTTCGGCATCCAGCAGGGCGGACTTGAACCGGATCTGCGCGAGCAATCGGCCAAGGCCCTGCGCGAGATCGGGTTTGACGGCTATGCGATTGGCGGTCTGGCCGTGGGCGAGGGGCAGGAGGCCATGCTGGGTGTGCTGGACTACGCCCCCGGACAGTTGCCCGAGGACAAGCCGCGCTATCTGATGGGCGTGGGCAAGCCGGACGACATTGTTGGCGCGGTCGAGCGCGGTGTGGATATGTTCGACTGCGTGCTGCCCTCGCGTTCGGGTCGGACAGGGCAGGGCTGGACAGCACGCGGGCCGGTCAACCTGCGTAATGCGCGGCACAAGGATGATCCGCGCCCGCTGGAGGAAGAATGCGATTGCCCGGCCTGTCAGAGTTACAGCCGCGCCTATCTGCATCATGTGATCAAGAGTGACGAGATCATCGGGTCCATGCTGTTGACCTGGCACAATCTGCGATATTACCAGCGGCTGATGCAGGGGCTGCGCGATGCGATCAGCGCGGGCACTCTGGCGGCATTTGTCGCGGAATTTCACGCCCGACGCGCGTTGGGCGATATAGAACCGATCTGACAAGAAGGACACAGGAATGGCGCAGGACATGCTCTCGACCGTGGTGAAGCCGATCCACAAGGAGGGCTACAAGTTCATCAGCATCTTTGCTGTCGTGACCTTTGTGCTGTTCCTGATCTGGCAGCCCTTGGGCTGGATCGGGGTCGGGTTGACGGTCTGGTGCTATTACTTCTTCCGCGATCCCGACCGCCAGACGCCGATTCGCGAGGGGTTGCTGGTCAGCCCTGCGGATGGGGTGATCTCGCTGATCGAACCGGCTGTGCCGCCTGCGGAACTGGAAATGGGCGATCAGGCGCTGACGCGGGTTTCGGTGTTCATGAATGTGTTCAACTGCCATGTGAACCGCGCGCCCATTGGCGGGCGGATCACGAAGATTGCCTATCGGCCCGGCAAGTTCCTCAATGCCTCGCTCGACAAGGCGAGTGTGGATAATGAGCGTAATTCCATGGCCATCGAAATGGCCGACGGGCGCAAGATTGCGGTGGTGCAGATAGCAGGTCTGGTCGCGCGGCGCATCCTGTGCGAGGTTGAGGAAGGGACTGAATTGCAGACAGGCGAGCGGTTCGGGATGATCCGTTTCGGTAGCCGCGTGGATGTCTATCTGCCCGAAGGTGTGGAGCCGCTGGTGGCGCTGGGCCAGGTCATGATCTCGGCGGAAACCGTGATCGCCGATCTGACCAGCACGGAGCCGCGCCGGATTGCCGAGGCGCGCTGAGATGCCCACCCGCGACCGTTTGCCGCTTTTGCAACTTGTGCCCAATCTGGTGACGATTCTGGGCATGTGCGCGGGGCTGAGCGCGATCCGCTTCACCTTTGACGGGCGGTTTGAACTGGCGGCGGCACTGATCATTGTAGCGGCCATGATGGACGGGTTTGACGGGATGCTGGCGCGCAAGCTGAATGCCGCCAGTTCCTTCGGGGCCGAGCTGGACAGTTTCGCCGACTTCGTGAGTTTCGGGGTCGCGCCGGGTATCCTTGTCTTTGGCTATGCCCTGGCCGGGCCTTTTGCGGGCGTGGGCTGGATCTTCGTGCTGATCTTCGCGGTTTGCGCCTGCCTGCGTCTGGCCCGTTTCAACATTTCACGCGCGGCCCCCGAAGGTGCGTCGATGCGGCATTTCGTTGGAGTGCCTGCGCCTGCGGGGGCCATGCTGGGACTGTTGCCGGTGTTTCTGGGCCTGTCGGGGCTGGTCGATCCGGCTCGCGCACCGATTCTTGTGGCGCTCTATCTGGCTGGTGTGGGCCTGTTGATGGTCTCGCGACTGCCGACGCCCTCGCTCAAGGCGGTCAGAATAGCGCGCGAGAATGCGATCTGGGTGCTGATCGGGATGAGCGGGTTTGTCGGGCTGCTGTTCCTGCGCACATGGCTTACTTTCGTTATCGCCGATCTGATCTATCTGGGATTTCTGCTGCTGCTGGCGCTGCGCCATCGGCGCTCTGTTTCGGGGGCGTAGTTTTCCCTTCGCGCTGCAGATTTCTTTTCGCTTTCTGCTTGACGCCGGAAATGGGATTGCGTAGATCGCCCCTACCGCGCGGTTGTAGCTCAGTTGGTTAGAGTACCGGCCTGTCACGCCGGGGGTCGCGGGTTCGAGCCCCGTCAACCGCGCCATTATCAAGACCCCTGCCATATCGGCGGGGGTTTTGCTTTTTTGCGGCTCGACATCGGGCAGCGCTGCGCCATCTTCTGACCCATGACAGCCTTTGCCCCCCGCCCTGTTCCCGAGCGCGCCCTGTCGCGCAATCTGCACCTCGGTCGCGTGGCGGGTGGTGTACTGGGTGCAACGCTGGGGTCAGCGCTGGCGCAGATTCTGCGCGGCAACAGGCTTGATCTGGCAGCAGCGGCACTTCAGCCCGCAAATGCGCTGCGACTGGCGGGTGGTCTTGCGCATCTGCGCGGGGCAGCGATGAAACTGGGACAAATGCTGTCGATGGAGAACGGCATGATCCTGCCGCCAGAGATGACATCGATTCTGGGCCAGTTGCAGGCCAATGCGCCCGCCATGCCGCCTGCACAGTTGAAAACCGTCCTGAACCGGGAATGGGGTGCGGGCTGGCAGGGACAGTTCCGGCAATTCGACGTGCGGCCCGTCGCCGCTGCCTCGATCGGGCAGGTGCACCGGGCTGTGCTGCGGGACGGGCGCGTGCTGGCGATCAAGGTGCAGTTTCCCGGTGTTTGGGCAAGCATTGACAGCGATATCGCTACTCTGGGCCGGTTGATGCGGCTGCCGGGGCTTGTGCCGAAGGATCTGGACCTCTCGCCCTTGCTGGAACAGGCGCGCGTGCAGCTTCACGACGAGGCGGATTACCTGCGCGAGGCCGAGGCGCTGCACGCGGCCCATGTGGCGCATCCGGGCTTTATCGTACCGCGCGTCCACAGACCGCTTTGCACGCCGCGGATTCTGGCGATGGACTATATTGACAGTGTGCCGGTCGAGACGCTTCTCGATCTGCCACAGACCGCGCGCGACAAGGCCGTGGCCGATCTGATCACGCTGGTCCTGCGCGAGATTTTCGAGTTGCGCCAGATCCAGACCGATCCGAATTTCGCAAATTTCCGGCTGG
>JAFIEM010000195.1 GCA_020832555.1 Natronohydrobacter sp.
AGGATGTCGTGGCCAAGTCGCAGGGCAGCCAGAACCCCTATAACATGGTTCGGGCCACCTTCGACGCGCTGCGCAATTCCGCAAGCCCCCGTCAGGTGGCACAGCGTCGCGGCAAGAAGGTTGCGGATATCCTCCGCAAGCCGGAAGCCGAAACGGCTGACGCGTAAGGAGCGAGAACAATGGCAAAAACCATCGTCGTCAAGCAGATCGGCTCCCCGATCCGCCGCCCCGCCATCCAGCGCGCTACGCTGAAAGGTCTGGGCCTGAACAAGATGCACCGCACGCGCGAGTTGGAAGATACGCCTTCTGTGCGCGGCATGGTGAATTCCATCCCCCATCTGGTCGCAATCGTCGAAGAGCGCGGCTAAGCCTATCCGTAGGGTGCGTGCTGAGCACGCACCCTACCTCACATTTCGCCGTGTGGCCCTGATCCGTCGCTGGCAGGGCTTTCCGGCATAAGGAGAAGCGACATGAAACTGAATGAACTCCGCGACAATCCTGGCGCAACCAAGACCAAGAAGCGCGTTGCGCGTGGTCCCGGTTCGGGCAAGGGCAAGACCGCTGGCCGTGGTATCAAGGGTCAGAAATCCCGCTCGGGTGTGGCGATCAATTCCTATGAAGGCGGCCAGATGCCGCTGTACATGCGCCTGCCGAAGCGCGGCTTCAACAAGCCTAACCGCAAGAGCTTCGCTGTGGTTAATCTCGGCCTGATCGAGAAATTCATCGCGGAAGGCAAGCTTGACGCCGCCAATGCCATCACCGAGGACGCACTGGTGGCTTCGGGTCTGGTGCGCCGCAAGCTTGACGGCATCCGGGTTCTGGCCAAGGGAGAGATCTCTTCCAAGGTGACGCTGCAGGTCAGCGGCGCGTCGAAATCAGCTGTTGAAGCGGTTGAAAAGGCCGGTGGCAAGCTGGAAATCACTGCGCCCGCGCAGAAAAACGAGGCCTCGGCTGCCGAATAATGGTTGTGAGTGGCCGTTTCGGCGCTTACATCCACATACAGGGTTTTCGCGCCGCCGACCGGACCCCGGTCTGGCGGCGCTGACATGACAAAGAGAGACGCGCATGGCATCTGCCTCTGATCAACTCGCCGCGAATACAAGCTGGGGGGCGCTGGCCAAAGCCACTGATTTGCGCCGCCGCATCTTCTTCGCACTTGGCCTTCTGATCGTTTACCGCATCGGCACCTATATTCCCGTTCCGGGAATCGACGGGAATGCGCTGCGTGATTTCATGGATGAGGCGGCTTCCGGGATCGGTGGCATGCTCAACATGTTCACCGGCGGGGCGATCAGCCGGATGGGTATCTTTGCCCTTGGGATTATGCCCTACATTTCTGCCGCGATCATCGTGCAGTTGGTCGGCGCCATGTATGAGCCGTGGAAGGCACTCAAGAAAGAGGGCGAGCTGGGGCGGCGCAAGCTGAACCAGTATACGCGCTATCTGACCGTGATCCTTGCAACTGGGCAGTCCTATGGTCTTGCGGTTTCTCTCGAAGCAGGTGATCTGGCGACAGATCCCGGCTGGTTCTTCCGTGCGGCGGTGGTGATTACCCTTGTGGGCGGCACCATGTTCCTGATGTGGCTGGGTGAACAGATCACCGAGCGCGGCATCGGCAACGGTATTTCGTTGATCATCTTCGTGGGGATCATTGCGGAAATCCCGGCCGCCCTTGCGACATTCCTCAGCCAGGGTCGCTCCGGGGATATTTCGCCTGCGGTGATCATCGGGGTGATGGTGATGATGGTGGTGCTCATTGCCTTCGTGGTGTTCATGGAACGCGCGATCCGCAAGATCACCATCCAGTACCCGCGCCGCCAGGTCGGCATGAAAGTCTTTGATGGCGGTGCCTCGCATCTGCCGATCAAGGTCAACCCCGCCAACGTGATCCCCGCCATCTTTGCCTCGTCGCTGTTGCTGCTTCCGACAACTATCGCGACTTTCTCAGGCAATGCGCAAAGCGAGATCATGGCGACGCTGCTGGCCTATTTCGGTCCAGGGCAGCCTGCCTATCTGGTGTTCTTCACCGCGATGATCATCTTCTTCACCTTCTTTTACACACAGAACGTGTCCTTCAAGACCGAGGATGTTGCAGAGAACCTGAAGAACCAGAATGGCTTCATTCCGGGCATCCGGCCAGGCAAGCGGACCGAAGAATATCTTGATTATGTCGTGACTAGGATTGTCACAGTGGGGGCGATCTATCTCGCGGCAGTGTGTCTCATGCCCGAAATCCTGCGTGGGCAGCTTGCGATTCCCTTCTATTTCGGCGGGACTTCGGTGCTGATCGTTGTTTCGGTGACGATGGATACAATCAACCGCGTTCAGTCGCATCTTGTCGCCCATCAGTATGAAGGCTTGCTGGAGAAATCCCAGTTGCGCAGTCGTGGACGCAAGAGCGGCGCCACTGGTCGCCCCAAACCGCCGTCACGTCGATGAATATCATTCTCATTGGCCCGCCGGGCGCGGGGAAGGGTACTCAAGCCAAACGCCTGGTCGGCGAGCGCGGCATGGTTCAGCTGTCGACCGGCGACATGCTGCGCGAGGCGAAATCCTCTGGCACAGAGATGGGGCAGCGTGTGGCCGAGGTCATGGCACGCGGGGAACTTGTCACCGACGAGATTGTGATCGGCCTGATTGCCGAGAAGCTCGATTCGGTCGCGGGGGCCAGTGTGATCTTCGATGGCTTTCCGCGGACGCTTTCGCAGGCGGATGCGCTTGGCGCGTTGCTTGAGGCGCGTGGCACGCAGATTGCGCATGTGATCGAGATGACGGTCGATGACGCGGCGCTGGTCGCGCGCATCACGGGGCGCTTTTCCTGTGCCTCCTGCGGCGAGGTCTATCACGACGTGACCCGGCTGCCGAAGGTGGAAGGCCGGTGCGATGTCTGCGGCGGAACCGAGTTCCTGCGCCGCGCCGATGATTCGGAAGACTCGTTGCGCGTGCGTCTCATGTCCTATTACAAGCAGACCTCGCCACTTCTGGGGTATTACCATGCCAAGGGGCTGTTGCGCCCGATCGATGGTATGGGTGAAATGGATGATGTCGCCGCCGGGATTTCGACGATTCTGAACGGCTAGAGCCCGCCCGCAAGCAGCTCTACGCCACTGTGAATGGCGGCCACTTGACGTCACGGACAAAACGACATAGGCGAAACGCTCGAACGTCGAATCGCGCCTCGGATACGGGGCGCCTTTCGTTTGGAAGGCACGCGGGGGATTGTCCCACGTGTTGTGAAAAAAGGTTCTGGGATTACGGAACCGCAACAGAAAAAGGATGAAACCGCGTGGCTCGCATTGCTGGCGTCAATATTCCGACGGGGAAACGTGTCCCCATCGCACTCACCTATATCCACGGGATCGGCCCGAAATCGGCCGTCGAAATTTGCACCGCTGTCGGGATCGACCTGACGCGCCGTGTGAATGAACTCTCTGACGCCGAAGTGCTTGCTGTGCGCGAGCATATCGACGCGAATTTCACGGTCGAGGGTGACCTGCGTCGTGAAGTGCAGATGAACATCAAGGGCATGATGGATCTTGGTTCCTATCGTGGCCTGCGTCATCGTCGCAACCTGCCTGTGCGCGGTCAGCGCACCCATACCAATGCGC
>JAFIEM010000045.1 GCA_020832555.1 Natronohydrobacter sp.
TGCCCAAGGCCTTTCTGGAATTTGACGAGGCCGGGCGGATGAAGCCTTCGGCGCTCTATGACCGGATCGTGGATGTGATGGAGGAATTGGTGAAATTCACCCTGCTGACGCGCGACCGGGCCGGATATCTGGTGGACCGCTATTCCGAGCGCAAGGAAAGTGCTGCGCAGCTTTCAGCGCGGGTCAATCAGCGAAGCCTGTGAGGGGCGGGGCTGCGCGCGAGGCGGGATCTTCCGGCAGCGCCGTCGCTTCGGGCTAGGCAAGGGCGCTGACAGGGCCATCAATGAGCGCCATCAGATCCCCGAAATGCCCCTGTGAGCGCGCGGGCAGGGTGGGGTCGGATGTGATGGCCACGGCCAGATTCAGGCCCGCATTGGCCGCGATGATCTGGCCGCCAAAGCCGCGGGCAATGGTCCAGCCGCCAGGGCTGAGAAACCAGCCAAGCCCGTAGCTGAGCCCGGAAAACTGCGAACGGGTCCGGGGCTGCGTGCTGTCGCGCACCCAGTCTTGCGGCAGGATCTGCCGGTCCCCGAACTGGCCGCCATCGCGCATCAGCAGGGCGGTGCGCAGCATCCCTTCAGGTGTCAGGGCCATTTCATTGCCGCCGAAATAGAACCCTTGCGGATCGCGCGTCCAGGGCGGGATTTCGATCTGCAAGGGCAGGCCAAGCCGTTCGCGCGCCTGCACCAGCAGGTTTTGGCCGGTGGCGATGCTGAGCGCGGCCCCGAGGATATGCGTGGTCCCTGTGGAATAGATCATGCGCCCGCCTGCCGGTGCGATCTGCGGTTGGCGCAATGCGGTTGCGACCCAGTTGCGAGAGGAAACCCAGGCGCCATAGTTGCTGCCCGATGTGCTTTGCAGCCCGGCGCGCAATGTGACCAGATCCAGCATGGTGAGGTTTTCCACGCCCGGCGTGGCCCCCTGCGGGATCAGGGTCGGGGCGACATCGCCCAGACGGGCCGCCCGCCCCGTAATCTCGCCGCGTGCGATGGCAGAGCCGAGCAGGAGGGCCAGCACGCTCTTGGAACAGGATTTGATATTCGCATGTCGCGCCAGCCCCGGCCCGCGCGGGGCATGGGCCAGCAGGATTTCGTCGCCGCGTTGCACCAGAATGGAATGCAGTTGCGTCAGCCCCGCTGCAGCGTCGCGCAGCTGGCTTACCTCGGCGGCTTTTGCGGAGTGCAGGGCAGGGGCGGTCAGAAGCGCCCCCAGTGTCAGGGAAAACGTGCGGCGGGTGAGCATCGGCGGGCCTCGGGTCGGATTTCTGGAGGATGTAGGGCTTTCGTGGGACGTTAGCACTCTGGCTATGCAGGAGTGGTTCACATGTGCATCACATCATGGTCATGATTTTGGCCAGCCGCTTGAGGGTGATCGGTCTTGTCGCTTGAGGGCATGACAGCGGGCTGATCCGGTCTGTGAAGGATGCGCTTTCGGGTGCGGCGCTGGCTTGGGACGGACACGGTCCCTGACCTGATGCGGATGCGCGGCGGGGCAGAGTTTCAATGAGTTCATCGCGCAGGGCGGCGTGGCGCGACACGGGCCGGCCTGAGAGGAACGCGCGAAAACCAGTCATGGTGTTGACGCGGCAGCCCCCGGTCCGGATATTGTCTGGTCAGGGTGTGCGCTGGATGCGCGAGGCAGGGCCTTTGCCGAGGACCGGAGAGACTGTCAGAAAGTTCATGGAATCCGATGCCGGTCACAACAGGGGAGAGACGCGGCAATGAAACAGATCATCCCTATTCTGGCTGCGATTGCAGTCATTCTGTCGGTCAAGGGTGTTCAGGCACAGCAGCCAACGGTTGTTGGTCAATGGCAATGTGAATATGGCACGCGCAACATATATCGCACCGACGCGCATACGGTTTACTATCAGGCCCTGTTCTTCATCCAGCCCAATGGCACGTTTCAGGCGCAGGGACAGGATCACACCTCGGGTCAGTTTCAGGCGCAGGGTCAATGGAGTTTGCAGCAACATAACGGGCGCTGGTGGTTCTCGGCGCGGGGGCAGCGGACGATGCAGTTCATGGGGGTCGTCGATTTTGCGTTTGACAGTTATCTGACCGGGGAGCGGAACATGTCCCTGAACGAACAGGACCGGCCCTCTGGTATCGAAATCGCAAGTATCTGTCAGCGCGTCGGATAGGCCCAGGCTCTTTGAAACCACTGATCGGCGTGAGAGGGTCTGACCCTCACGCCCCTGCCTGCCGAAGATCGCGCGTGAGTGGTCCGCGACCCTGTGCGGAGGGTCTGGCGGCTATCGCGGTCTGGAGATGGGCAAGGCGATTTGCGCGGCACTACGGTCGCGACTGAGATCGGATCATCCGCGCCCGATATAGGGCATTTTCGTCGCCATGATGGTCATGAACTGCACATTGGCGCTCAGCGGCAGGCCTGCCATATGCAGCACGGCTTCGGCCACATGCGCGACATCCATCACCGGCTCTGGTTTCAGGCTGCCATCGGCCTGCGGCACACCCTTGGTCATGGCATCGGTCATGTCGGAGGCCGCATTGCCAATATCGATCTGCCCGCAGGCAATGTCATGCTTGCGCCCGTCCAGTGACAGCGTGCGGGTCAGGCCGGTGATGGCGGTCTTGGTCGTGGTATAGGGCACCGAGCCCACCCGCGGCACCTGCGCTGAAATCGAGCCGTTATTGATGATCCGCCCGCCCTTGGGGGATTGCGCGCGCATCATCGCGAAGGCCCCCCGCGCGATCAGGAAAGCGCCATCCAGATTGACCGAGACCACGCGCCGCCAGTCCTGCCATGAGATATCGGCGATTTCGGTCGCGGGCAGGCTGATACCTGCATTGTTGAACACCACATCCAGCCGTCCGAATCGCGCATGGATCGCGGCGAAGAGCGCATCCACCTGATCGGGGTCCGAGACATCGCAGGCATGGACAAAGGCCCTGTCAGGCGCGTGGGCGGCGACTTTCTCCAGCCCTTCGGCGTTGCGGGCTGCAAGAGCAACATGATGCCCGGCTTGCAGAAAGGCCAGCGCACAGGCGCGTCCGATGCCCTTGCTGGCCCCGGTGATCAGCACGATTTTCGACTCGCTCATGGTCTTGATCCTTCTTCCGCAAAGGGCAATGGCAGCGCATCCGCTGCGAAGACTGTGTGAAACACATGCCCGTCGAACATGTCAAACAGGGGTTGCGATGCCGCGCGGCTGGCAAAGCGGGCCTCTGACTGCAGGGCCGCGTCCAGTGCGGCACGCGTTGCGAAACGCATCATGATCACCAGTTCCAGATGCGTATCGGGCCGGTCGCTCTCGACCTCGCGCAGCAGCCGCACTTCCTGCGCCTGTGGGAATTGCGCCCAGAGCGCGCGCAGGGTGGTGGTGATATGGGCGTCGAAATCGGCCTGTTTGCCGGGTTTGACATGCCCCTGAAAGAAAGCGCAACGAATGAACATCGGAACCGGTCCCGCCTTTTCGACAAGGGCATTTCCGGAAATCGTATGGTAACGATAACACTTCGTCAAGGGACGGATGTGACCCATGTCACCGGAAGATTTGCGCGCGGTGTCAGACCGAGGACTCGCGCAGCAGAAGTTGCGGTGTGATATGGCGCTGCACGGGATGTTCGGTCTTTCCGTCCAGCACATCGCACAGAACTTCTGCTGCCAGTTCTCCGATGCGGCGCGGCGCGGGATCGATCGTCGTGATCGAAGGCACGCAGATTGCGCCCACCTCATAATTCCCGAAACCCGCAATCGAGATCTGCCCCGGCACCGCGACGCCGCGCCGCTGGCATTCGCTCAGCGCCCCGAAGGCCGACAGGTCCGAGACACAGATTACCGCTTCGGTATCCGGGGCTGTTTCCAGCAGGCTGGCCATTGCTTCGGCCCCTTCGCGCATGGAAATCGGCGGTGTGCCTGCGGCGATCAGGCGGCCCTCCAGCCCGTGCCGCTGCATCGCGGCCTGAAACCCGCGTCGGCGATCCAGCCCGCGCGTGTCGCGGTCGGCATCGCCCCCGATGAAGGCGATCCGGGTCAGCCCCTGCGCCACGAAATGATCGACCATGGCCTGAACCGCCTGAGCGTTGGAGAAGCCCACCACATGACAGAGCGGCTGCGCGGGCAGATCCCATGTCTCGATCACCGGCACGGCGGCGTTTTCCAGCATCTGCCGGGTGCGCGGCGTGTGCTGGCCACCTGTCACGATCACCGCTTGGGGTTTGCGGCGCAGGAATTGCGCGATCAGGCGCTCTTCCTCGTGCACATCGTAATTCGTGTAGCCCAGCAGGATCTGCAATCCGCGCGGCTTGAGCTTCTCACTCAGCGCGCCCACGGTATCGGCGAAATTGGCATTGTTTATCGACGGGACCGTGACCGCCACGAAATCGGTCTTTTGCGAGCGCAGGCTGGAGGCGGTGCTGTCGAGCACATAGCCCAGCTTGTCCGCCGCCGCCATGATGCGCGCGCGGGTCTGTTCATTGATGAGCGCATCTGTCTTGAAGGCGCGGCTGACCGTCATGGGCGACACACCCGCTGCGCGGGCAACATCATGCATGGTGGGGGCTTTGCGCAGATTGGGCATGAGCTTTCCTAAGCGCCCATCGGGCAGAAATCCAGTGTCTTGCGGCCGCGCCTATTCGGGCAGGCCACGGCCAGCGCCTGCGAAATACTCCATCACGGCGGCCTGATCCTCGCCGCCCAAGCCTGCGGCGGTCAGCATCCGGTGGATCTCGGAGCAGAGCGCGGTCATCGGCATCGAAACCTGTGCGGCCCTTGCGGTATCGAGCGCGCCGTCCAGATCCTTCACCATATTGTCGATGCGCCCGGTGCGCCTGTAATCGCGCGTGGCAAAGCGGGGCATGTATTCCTGAAGCAACGCCGAATCCGCCCGACCACCGCGCAGGGCTTGCGGAATACGGCTGGCATCGACGCCAGAGGCTTCGGCCAGCGCGGTTGCTTCGGCCACGGCCAGAAAGCCCAGACCGCAGAGCACCTGATTGATCAGCTTGGTGGTCTGCCCTGCGCCCGCAGGCCCCATATGGGTCTGGTTCGAGGCCACGCGCGCCAGCACCGATTGCGCCCGCGCCACATCTGCGTCACGCCCACCTTGCATCAGCGTCAACTCGCCGGTGGCGGCCTTGGGGATTCCCCCCGAAAGCGGGCTGTCCACCCAGCCGAGACCCGCTTCTTCGGCCCTTGCGGCCAGGGCGCGCGTGGCGGCAGGGTCGATCGAGGACATGTCGATGATCACCGTGCCCGGTGCGGCCCCTTGCGCCACACCCTCCGGCCCGAAGATTGCCGCTTCGACAATGCGCGGGCTGTTCAGGCTGAGGATCACCGCATCGGCGCCGCGCGCGGCCTCTGCCGCTGAACTGGCGGCCACGGCCCCTTGTGCGACCAGTGCCGAAACCTTCTCGGCATCCAGATCAAAGACCCGCAGCGCCGTGCCGGTCGCGACCAGCCTTGTGCCAATCGCCCCGCCCATCGCACCTGCGCCGATCAGTGCCAGCGTCTTGGTCATGGCTTCCTCCTGTGGTCACAAGCTCGCAGTGATTCCGCCATCAACATACAACGTATGCCCATTCACGAAACTCGCCGCATCAGAGGCCAGGAAAATGCACGCGCCCTGCAATTCCTCGACCTGCCCCCAGCGCCCTGCCGGGGTGCGCTTTTCCAGCCAGCGCGAAAACTCCGGGTCGGCGACCAGTGCCGCGTTCAGCGGCGTGTCGAAATATCCCGGTGCGATGGCGTTGCAGTTCAGCCCGAGCGGTGCCCAATCGGTGGCCATGCCCTTGGTCAGATTGGCGACCGCCCCTTTCGTCGCCGTATAGGGCGCGATTCCGGGCCGGGCGAGCAGGGTCTGCACCGAGGCGATATTGATGATCTTGCCCCGCCCGCGCGCGATCATGTGCCGCGCGACGGCTTGGCCCACGTGAAAGACACTTGCGATATTGGTCTGCAAGAGCTTCTCGAACATCTCGGGCGGGAAATCCTGCAAGGGGGTGCGGTGCTGCATGCCCGCGTTATTGACCAGAATATCAATCGCGTTGCCCTGTGCCTCGAACCCGTCAATGGCGGCGCGCACCGCGTCATGATCGGTCACATCGAAAGCCAGCAGCTCGGCGCCGGGGATCTGCGCTGCCGCTTGCGTGAGTTTGTCCTGATTGCGCCCGTTCAGCACGATCTGCGCGCCCGCTGCCGCCAATCCCTGCGCCAGCGCCATGCCGATGCCCTGCGACGATCCTGTGATCAGCGCGCGTTTGCCCGCCAGATTGAACCCTGAATATGCCATATGCCCCCCTTATGCCTTGCCTGCCGGTTTCCACTGGACAAGCTGTCTTGCTCCTGTTTATGTTATCGTTATCACAAAAGGTCAACATGAAACAGACCTGACACTTGGGGGGATGCATGACACAGCCGCATGTTCTGCAAATGGGCAGTTTGCCTGACTGGGATGAAGCGCCCCTGCGCGCGGCGTATCAGGTGCATCGCTATTTCGAGGCCGGGGACAAGTCCGGGTTTCTGGCCGAAGTCGGGCCCAATATTCGCGCCATTGCCACGCGCGGCGATCTGGGGGCGAGCGCCGGGATCATCGCGGCCTGCCCGGCGCTGGAAATCATCTCGGTCTATGGCGTGGGCTATGATGCGGTGGATCTGGCCGCCTGCAAGGCGCGCGGCATTGCGGTCACGAATACCCCTGATGTGCTGACCGATGACTGCGCCGATCTTGCGCTTGGCATGTGGCTGGCGCTCTCGCGCGGCATTGTCCCGGCAGAGGCCTGGGCGCGGTCCGGCGACTGGGCGGCGAAGGGCGGTCTGCCGCTGACCCATCGTGCCAGCGGCAAGCGCGCCGGTGTGCTGGGTCTTGGCCGTATCGGGATGGCGGTGGCCCAACGGCTGCAAGGTTTCGGCATGGAGATTGCCTATAGCGCCCGCAGCCCGCGCGCCGAGGCTGGGGATTGGACCTATATCGCCGATGCGACCGAACTCGCCGCTTGTTCAGATGTGCTGTTTGTCACCCTCGCCGCCACACCCGAGACCCGCCATATCGTCAATGCAAAGGTGCTTGACGCGCTTGGTCCGGAGGGTCTGCTGGTCAATATCTCGCGCGCGCAGAATATCGACGAGGTAGCCTTGCTCGACGCATTGGAACAGAACCGCATCCGGGGCGCTGCGCTCGATGTGTTCGAGGGCGAACCTGCCCTTGATCCGCGCTTCACCAGGCTGAACAACGCGCTGTTGCAGCCCCATCATGCCAGCGGCACCTATGAGACCCGCCGCGCCATGGGCCAGTTGATGCGCGACAATCTGGCTGCGCATTTCGCGGGGCAACCGCTGCCGACACGGGTGATCTGATGAAGGCGCTTGTCATTCATGCCGCCAAAGACCTGCGTCTGGAGGATGTGGCGCGTGATCCGCTGGGGCCGGGGCAGTTGCGCCTGCGTCTGGCGCGGGGCGGGGTCTGTGGCTCGGATCTGCATTACTACAATCACGGTGGTTTCGGGGCGGTGCGTCTGCGCGAGCCGATGATTCTGGGGCATGAGGTTTCGGCCCATGTCACTGAAATCGGTCCGGGCGTGTCGGGGTTCACGGAGGGGCAGCTTGTCGCTGTCTCGCCCAGCCGTCCTTGTGGCACCTGTCGTTATTGCACCGAGGGCTTGCCCAATCACTGCCTGAACATGCGGTTTTATGGCTCGGCCATGCCTTTTCCGCATATTCAGGGCGCGTTTCGTGAGGAACTGGTTGCCGATGCCACGCAATGCGTCGATGCGACCGGCCTGAGCGCGGGCGAGGCGGCGATGGCTGAGCCGCTGGCGGTCACGCTGCATGCGACCACGCGCGCGGGGCAGATGATCGGCAAACGTGTTCTGGTCACAGGCTGCGGGCCGATCGGGGTGCTGGCGATCCTGTGCGCCCGGCGTGCGGGGGCGGCGGAAATCGTGGCAACGGATCTGTCCGACTATACGCTGGGGATTGCCCGTGCCTGCGGGGCTGACCGGGTGGTGAACATGGGCCGCGAACCGGATGCGCTGGAGGGCTACACCGCCGATAAAGGGCATTTCGATGTGCTGTATGAATGCACCGGGGTTGCGGCGGCGCTTGCGCAGGCCATCGCCACGATGCGCCCGCGCGGTGTGATCCTGCAACTGGGGCTTGGCGGCGATATGACGCTGCCGATGATGGCGATTACCGCCAAGGAGCTGGATCTGCGCGGCGCGTTCCGCTTTCACCCGGAATTCGCGACCGGGGTGGAGCTGATGCGCAAGGGCTTGATCGATGTCAGACCGCTGATCACGCAGACCGTGCCGCTGGATCAGGCCGAAGATGCTTTCCGCATAGCCTCGGACCGCAGTCAGGCGATGAAGGCGCAAATCGCCTTTTCGGACGCCTAGCCGACCGGCAGGGGAGCGGGGAGAGTTTTCTTTTTCAGTTTTTTGTTGCGTGGGTGTTATCGTTATCATATCGTCAGGTGAAAGGCAGACCAGCACATGCAACTTCCGGGGAGGAGGGCGGGAATGTGGCAGCTTGTCCGGATTTTCTGGAAAGGCATTGATGCAATCATGGCGCTTTTGCTGGCGGCCATGATCGCGCTTGTTTTCACCAATGTCGTGCTGCGCTACGGGTTCTCGTCCAGCATACGCCAGTCGGTCGAACTTGCGCGGATGTGGTTTGTCTGGGTGGTGATGCTGGGGGCCGCTGTGACGCTGCGCCGGGGCGAGCATCTGGCGCTGAGCGAGTTTTCCGAGGCGCTGTTTCCCCGCGCGGTTCCCTGGCTGCGGCGGCTATGCTGGCTGATCGTCATCGGTGCCGTGATCATGCTGTTTCAGGGCGCGCTGAAACAGACCAATGCCAACTGGAACAATATCTCGCAACTGACCGGCCTGCCTTCGGCGCTGTTCTATCTGGCGGGCACGGTCTCTTCGGTGCTGATGGGCTTTATTGCCGTCATCCGGCTGATCGACCCGATGGGCGTCAGCCGCTGGCTGGATGTGGACGAGGACAGATCGTGACGTTGCTGCTTTTCCTTGCCGTGCTGATGATCGCCATTCTGGCGGGGCTGCCTGTGGCTTTCGCGCTGCTGCTTGCGGCTGTGGCGCTGATGGTGCATCTGAATTTCTTCAGTTCGGATATTCTGGCGCAGGCACTGATCAACGGCGTGGACAGTTTCCCGCTGCTGGCGATCCCTTTCTTTCTGGTCGCGGGCGAGGTCATGTCGCGCGGCGGGCTGTCCAAGCGGATTGTGCGGCTGGCCATGGCGCTTGTGGGCCACAAGCGCGGCGGTCTGGGCTATGTCGCGATCCTGACGGCGATCCTGCTGGCGGGCCTGTCCGGCTCTGCCGTGGCCGATGCTGCCGCGCTGGTCTCGATCCTCTATCCGATGATGCGCAATGCCGGCTATCCCGAAGGACGCAGCCTTGGGCTGCTGGCCTCGGGGGGTATTATCGCGCCGATCATCCCGCCTTCGCTGCCGCTGATCCTGATCGGGGTCGCGGGCAATATCTCGATTGCGAAACTCTTTCTGGCGGGGATATTTCCGGGCCTGCTGATGGGGCTGACGCTGATGGTGGTCTGGTCCATCGTGATCCGGGGCGAGGATCTGGAAACCCTGCCCAAAGCCACCAAGGCCGAACGCCGCACCGCGCTGAAAGAAGGCATCTGGGCGCTTTTGATGCCTGTCATCATCATCGGCGGTATCCGCTTCGGCATCTTCACACCCACCGAGGCCGCTGTCGTTGCCGCTGTCTATGCCATCTTCGTCTCGACTGTCATTTACCGTGAACTCAACCTGCGCGAACTCTATCACGCGTTGATCGCCGCTGCGCGCGCGACGGCGATGGTCATGTTCCTTGTCGGCTCTGCCATGGTCGCGGCCTGGATGATCACCATTGCGCAACTGCCGCAGCAACTCGCGGTTCTGCTGGGGCCGCTTGTGGACAGCCCGCGTCTGTTGATGCTGACGATCATGCTGCTGGTGCTGGCTGTGGGCATGGTGATGGATCTGGCCCCCACGGTGCTGATCCTGACCCCGCTTCTGATGCCGGTGGTGCTGATGGCCGGGATTGATCCGGTCTATTTCGGGCTGATGTTCATTCTGAACTGCTCGATCGGATTGCTGACACCGCCGGTCGGCACCGTGCTCAATGTTGTGTGCGGTGTGGGCCGTGTGAAACTGAGCGACGCGGTGAAAGGGATCACGCCCTTCATGCTCGCCTATGTCGCGCTGCTGGGCCTGTTCATCGCCTTTCCACAGATCATCACGACCCCGGCCAGAATTCTGGGCGGCTAAAACCCAATGGGAGGAGAAACCATGAAACTGATGAGAAACCTCACGCTCGCCTCGGCCTTTGCGCTGGCTGCATTTGCCGCACAGGCGCAGACGACGCTGCGCTTTGCCCATCCGGTGCCAGAAGGCGATTTGCAGCATCAGATGGCGACTTTCTTCGCCGATCAGGTTGCGGAACGCACCGGCGGGTCTGTCACCGTGCAGATTTTCCCGCAAGGCCAGTTGGGCAATGACGGCGCCATGATCGACGGCACCCGTTCGGGCATTATCGACATCGTGCTTGTCGGTCTGAACAATTTCACCGGTCTGGTGCCGGTCTCGGGCGTGTTTGAACTGCCCTTCATGTTCCCGAGCCGCGCCGATGCCTATGCGGCGCTTGATGGCGAGGTCGGGCAGGAAATCGCCGCCAAATTCTCGGAACACGGGCTGCATGTGCTGGGATTCCCGGAAAACGGCTTCCGCACCATGACCAACAGCCGCGGCCCGATCCGGGTGCCCGAGGATCTGAACGGCATCAATATGCGCACAAACAATTCGCGCGCGCTGAACGATATGTTCGCGGCCCTTGGTGCGAACCCGCTGCAACTGCCGATTGCCGAGTTGTATACCGCGCTGGAAACCGGTGTGGTGAATGCGCAGGATCACCCGGTCGCGATTGTGCTGTCGTTCCGCTATGACGAGGTGCAGCGCTACCTGACCCTGACCAATCACGCCTATTCGGCGCTGGGCTTCATGATGAATGCCAACCGCTTCAACGGGCTGAGCGAGAGCGAGCAGAGCGCAATCATGGAAGCTGCTGCCGAAGCTGTTGCCATGCAGCGTGACATGGCCGCTGAGAATGAAGCCGCGATGGTTGCCGAGCTTGAAGGCCGCGGCATGGTGGTCAATTCCGATATCGACGCGGCGGCTTTTCAGGCGGCTGTGACCTCGGTCTGGGATGCGTTCATCGCGGATAATGGCGATGCGGAAGTGAACGCGATCATGGCCTTGCAATAAGCGCCGCGCTGGTCCAGCGGCGGAACATGAAGCCCCGGCCAGTGGTCGGGGCTTTTTGGATGTGGGTGCGGGGCAGAGTTTCGGGCTGACGTGGCAGCAATCATCAGCCCAACCCGGCTATGATGCGTGCTGTGTCCTCCATCTTCGCGAGAGCTGCGTCGAGCGCAGCACGCCACGCGCTTCCCTTTTCGCGTGCTTGCGTCCATGCGTCACCGAGAGCATAGTGGTCCTCCTGCGCCAGCACAGCGATCAGAAACGCCGCCTGCGCCCGGTCTTTGCGCGCTTTCAACGCCATATCACTATTTCTGCGTCGTTCCGAAACGATCAGCTTATGCACAGCATAGCGCTCGGGTCGCGGGATCTGGATCAATGCGCCATCTCGATACAAAAGCGGAACCGTGAGCGGTTCAGCGATCAGATAGTTCAGGAAATGCAAAGATTGCGCGCTGACACCCAGGGCTGGCAGGTCGCGCAAGCCTTCTTCCGCGCTGAATGAGGGCGTCAGGAATTCCACCAATGTCTGTCGGTGCGTCTGCTGCCATCGCCAGACCTTGTTCTTCTCGACCGCTGGCAATGGCGAGAACTCCAGGCTTTCGAACACGTCCGCGAGGGTGGGATCAACATGGTCCCCGAGCGCAAGGGACAGACGCTCGAAGCTCGCGATGTCGATGTCATCGGTCTGCGCAGCAGCATCAGCGCTGATGCGCACCCCCAGAACCCCCTCGTAGTGGCGGAACGCCTGTGTTCCGACGACTGTGCCGCCAAGCCGGAACACACCTGCGCGCGACATGGCCGTGAGGAGTTGGCCAGTGGCAAGGTCGGGGGTCAGATATCCTTCACTGCGCAAAAGGCGGATAAGACGGGCAGTTTCGCGGCGTCGTGCCTGCGACTGAGTGCGAAGGTCTTCGTGACGCTCCAGACAGGCGCGCAGTTCAGCATTGTCGTCGCCGATATAGCGCTCGATGATCTTGTCGCCCTGCCGATACCGGTCATACCAATATCCCCGCCCGTTCTTCTGCCGTAGGGTTGGTTTGCCGCGCAGGGTCGAGATCGCCTCTTCCTTCAACAGGCGCAGAAGATCCTGCCAGGCTGATTGCCCGGTCAATGTGTGAGATTGAAACGTGTGCCGCGTCATGGATTACCACACAGATAAATTATCGTGTGGTATAGCACAGCTTTGTCAGATTGCCACACAAAGAATCATTCGTGCGACACCTTCCTGCATTCGAGTGCGCGCCTGGCCGAAGCAGGGGGCACCATGGACGAAATCGCGCAATGCGTTGCGCATTCGGACACCTGGATCACGAGCAACACAGATGCGAGGTATAGTCCTGAGGAACTGCGGAAGGCCGCAACAGCGCTCGAATTCGACTTCGCTTGCTGGCGCGGCGAACCATGTCAGGCTCGCTGACCAAAGCGCGCTATCTTCTTCATGCTCAAGAAGTAATGAAAACTGGTCGGAGTGAGAGGATTCGAACCTCCGGCCCCTGCCTCCCGAAGACTTTTCAACGTCATTCGTTCACCCTCCGATCACGGTTTTTACCTGCTTTTGTTCGCGTTTTACTGCGCGCGATATAGCTGAAAGTGTGCGGCCTCACAGTTTCCGCCCTCCGCGACCGATGGCTGCAACGGCGTTCTTTTGGTGGTCTGGGTGATGGTGCGCGTAGACCCTAAACATGGTATCTATGTTAACGCCAAAATATCCAGCGCACTCGTGTATGTTGCCCTCGGCCTGCATCGCCCATGTGATAGCGGTATGCCGTAAGGTGTGAGGGGTCACGCCTGTACCCCCAAGCCCAGCTTCCCTTACGACAGTAGCCCATGCCGTCTTTATCGAACTGACGCCTTGCCCGCGATGCTCGATCACAAACCGGGCCTGATTGCGTGACCAGCGGCGCAGATGCCGCATAAGCTCGGGGGGGATTGGGATAGGGGGTTGCCTCTTTTTGCTCTCTGCTTGCGCTGCGCTGCGTCGATACATTATCGCGCGGTCAAGATCGATATGGCCCCCAGACAGATGCGGCATATATCGCAGACGTAGGATCGCGGTTTTTCGGGTGCCTGTGTATAAGCCAACTAAGATAAAACGGGCGATGTGCCTCGATTCTGGGTTGCGCCGTGCCGCGCGCAGCAGTCGGGCGGCTTCCTTGCGCTCAAGCCATCTGTCTTTCGGCGCTGGCCGTTCTGGTAGATGCACTTTAGGCGGATTGATCAGATAGCCCTCTTCAGCGCAGTAGTTGATTGCCGCCGCAAGTGTGCCAAGTTCCTTGCGGATTGTGCCCGAGCTGACAGGGGCTGTCTTGATGGGCGCGCGGGTCTCTTTGTCTCGCTTCGTGACTTTGCGGCGCTGCCTGCCATATGCCTTGCACGTCTCGCGCCGGATCGCAGCAACTGGCAACTCGCCCCAGAAGGGAACCAAAGCATCGATCGAATATCCTATGCGCGCAGGGTCTTTGACGCCTGCGGCATGTTCAGTGGCATAGATGTGCAGGGCCTGCGCCACGGTCATGCCTTCCGGTGTATTTGGGCCAGTTGGGCGGTCGCGTTCTGCGAGGTATTGGGCGAGGGCTTTTTCAGCCGCGCTGCGCTCTCGAGTGCCTGTTGAGCGGTCGCCGCGCCCAGTGTCGCGGATGACCCATAGGCCGGTGTCCTTGCGCTGATACAGGCGCGGTCCTTTGGCTCGCTGCGGCATTGGTCCATGATCTCCGGTAAGTCGTTCGGGTCTATCCGTTTCCGATTGCCTGCCATAATCAGCAGGCCAAGGTCGCGGGCTACACGTTCGGTGGTCGCTTTCGGGAAGCCCAAGCGCAGCGCAGCATCTGCTATTGTTATGGTAAGGGCATTCATGCGCTTGCCTCCCTCATCCTGATGATTTCGACAAGTGCGCGCCGCAGCGATAGACCAAGATTGATTTGCAGGATCGTGTCTGCGCGCTCTAGGCGGTCACAGAAATATGCCTCTTTTTCGGGTGCCGCCATGTCCTCGATCTGGATCGCGCGGCCATCTCTGTTGAATCTCAGCATCGGCAAAACTGGGAAGGGCTTTTTGCGACTCCGAAGCGCATAACCCAAGCCATCCCAGTTGCCGCTGGCCACCAGATCACTGTCGATAATCGTTAGAACAAAGTCGCCTGTGCGTGGTCTGGTCTCGTCCAGCTTGCCAGCGCGCCACAACAATTCGGAAAGCCGGTAATGGCAAAATTCACCATCAGGGCCGCGCGCTGCATCAAGGCAGATATTCGCACGCAACGCGTCGTGTTGCATCTGCGTAAAGCCGTAAGGCGTCGATCCATACCGGGCCTCTAGCTCCGGGCCTATGGCCGATGCGATGCGCGCAGCGGGAACTACGCCACCGGCCAGTGGTGCCAGTTTGCGTGCAAGGTTTAGGCGAGACAAAGCCGGGAAACGGTAGCGGGCAAGCCGCCCCCGCGCTGGCTTTGTCACCTGCGGAAGCGCGTTGCCTTCGCGCTTCAACATTTCGAATGTCCGGTCTGGCAAAGAAAGAGCTTGCTCAATCTCAGGGCCGGTGAAAGTGCCGATATGGTCAACGTCATCGCTCATATTCCACTCTATACGGAACATTTCGGCGAACGTCAATAGGTTCACATTCTATGCGGATTTGATCTGTTCATTGTCCAGATGCGACAAGAAGTCTGCCAGCCTTTCGGCCAGTGGCGCAGCGGCGTTTATCATCGCGGCTGTCACGTCCTTTTCGCGGGGGTCGTTACATAGCCCTCGATCTTCAAGGCCGCGTAAAAGGCCGCGTAGGGTCATCGAGATAAGCTGCATTTCGTGAAGGGTTGATGGGGCTTTCATGCTTCAATCTCCTGAATATTTGAACGCAGGGTGTCGGTCTGGATCATCATGTCCACCAGCTGTTTCTGAATCGCGCGCGCCACGGATTCGGGCTGAATTTTCTGACCTTCATCTTGCTGATTGAAGGCCATCGACAAGAGCAGAAGTTGATCGCGCAGGTCAGACAGTTCATTGCAGATGCGCTGGACGGGCAAGTCAGGGGCGCTCATGCTGCCTGCCCCCGCGAAGAATTCATGAGGTCCAGCGCGCTTTCGAGTTCCGCGCTTAGTTCTTCGGCCAAGAAAATCAGGGCTGATCGGCCTTCGGCGCAGGCGTTTTCATTCTCCAAATGCGCCACAGCGCTCAGGACGCCAGACAGGCGCACGGCTTTGTTGTGGCAGGCGCTGATAGATGGTGCAGGCAAGCCGGGGGTGTTCCCCGGTGTGGGGTTTGGGTTGGTCATTGTGCTATTCTCCGTTTGTGGTATTGTTCCATATGGGAACATAACGGGTGTTCTAATTTGGAACAAGATAAAAATTCATCAGCGCAGTTGCGGGCCGCGCGCGCGCTTATCGGATGGTCTCAGCAGGCGCTGGCCGACGCTGCGCGCGTGTCGTCTATGACGGTGAAACGTGCAGAGGGTTCGGGCAATCCCGCCGCCTCTGCCGATGCCATAACTTCCCTGCGCGCTGCCCTCGAATCCGCCGGGGTCGTGTTCCTGCCAGAGAATGGCGGGGGGCCGGGGGTTCGGTTGAAAAAGCAGGCGCAGGGGGAATGAACCTGCGCCTGCTCTGACCAGCCCCGCGAACTGAAACCGTGCTGGCCTGCGCCGCGCTGCCGAAAAACTGAAAACAGCCGCGCCTGACGGGGTTCTAACGTGACTCGCCGTCTTTACCGGGCCTTGCAGGGGCGATGATGAAACCCCCAAGGTGGCCAGCCTTATTCGGTCTTTGTGCCCTTCCAGTCCACCAGCGCCAGAGCCTGCGCCGGGTCAATGCCCTGTTCCTTGGCCTCTGCCAGCGCCTTGATGATCGCGCCCAGAGCGCGCGCCTTGCCGCCCGTGTCAAAGGCTTGCAGGGGCCGCATGCAGTCGATCTGCACAGACATGCCAAGTTTAGCGCTGCATTCCTCTGCCAGAAGCTCGGCAAGGGGTTGCAGGGTCCACTGTGCCAAATGGCGCTGGCCTTCGCGGATCACCGGGCCGGTCGCTGCGGAGTTTGCCATGGCAGGCAGGACGCCATAGGCCAGCAGGATCGATGCGCGGGCCTGATCGAGGCTTTCTTTCATCATGCCGCGCTGCAAGTCCGGGGTCAGGTCTTCGCGCTTCTGGCCAAGCTGTGGGTTCATGCCCGCCGCTGTCGCCTGTGCCGTGCCCTCGATCACGAGCGATGCGCCACGCTTACCCACAAATTGGCCGCGCAGCTCGCCCATGTCTTCGGCGCTGCCTTCGGGCAGGGGGATGATCTGCGACCCAAGGGGCGCGGTCTGGTAGATATCGCGCAGGGCAGACTCAAGCGTCTGCAACAGATCGCCGGTCAAGCTGGATCGGCGCAAGGGGCTTGTGCCTGCCCATGGTGCTGCCAGATCGGCGCCAGTGCGCAAGTGGATCACCTCTTGCGGCAAGGCCGTGAAGCTGCGCCCGCCGCCCGTTTCAGGGATGCCAAGGCGGTAAGCGCGGGGTTCGCTTCCGCGCGTGATCACTTCCCAGTCAAAGGCCGGCACAAGTCGCGCGCCGTCGATGTGAAAAATCACCTCGCCGCGCAATGCAATGGATCTGGCAATCAGCGCCATGTGACGGCGGGTCAGAAGATCCTGCACGCTGCAATCTGCCATAGCGAAGGCTGACTCCCACATGCTCACACAGCCCTGCACTGTCGCTGTCAGTTCGGCCATGCCCGATGCGCCGGATATGAAGGCATTGCGCGCCTGAATGACTTGCGCGGTATAGCCTGCGCCGCTTGATCTGGTCTCAGGGGGCTTGCGCCGGAAAAAGTCCATCAAGCCCATGTCATGGCCTCCATCTGTTGAACGTGCGATACAGGCCGCGCCGTTCTGCATCATCGCGCAGCGGGTTCCATGCGCGGGCCTCGATCTGCGCGGCAGGATAGGCTGGCCGGGTCACGGCGCTGATTTCCACCAGATCAGCGCGCGTGATCGTTCGCAGCAGGCCATTGCCGCGCCGCACAATCTGTTCGCCGCCCTCTGCCACGCGGAAGCCGGGGGATAAGCCCCGGATCAGCCCGGATCGATGCGCGGCCAGAAAGTCACGCGCCCATGTGGTGCCCTCGTCTAGCTGCGCCTCGATCTGGACGGCCTCGCCCGTGTCGCGGATTGTCAGGGTTCCTGCCCCGCGGCTGGCCAGAGGCTTGTCGAAGTCGTGACCAGACAGAAAATAAAGATCGTCTTCGGCCTCGATCCGGGCCGCAAATGCACGGGCCGCAATCCGTTCGGATCGCCCTGGTGCAAGCTCGGCTTCGCTGTCGTAGGGGAAGCGCCCGACAAGTCGGACGCCCCCAGTTTCGGCGCGCAGCTCCAGCGCGCCAGATGCTGCGCCCCAGAGCATCAGGAACCTGCCGCGATTTCGAGGCCGGACAGGACGCGCAGTTGCGCAGGCCGCGCCACTGTCACGTCTTGCGTTGCCAGCGCCGTGATGCGCAAGCCGCCTGCCTGCGCGTCACTGTAGGGATCGCGGATCAGGTCGATAGCGCCCCACATGCCCGCGAAGATCGGGGCAATGCCGCCGGTGCTGGTGGTCAACAGCGCCGTGGTTGCAAGCGGATCACCAGCCGGGGCCGCAAGGCCGTTGTTGCTGGTGTAGGTGTTGGGCAGGTGCTTGGTCAGGCGGTCCCATTCGGTCATTCCGCTGCCCGCGTCCCAGATCGCGCCGTCCAGAAAGTCCCACAACTCAGGCCGGATCATGGCATTGATCGAGGCAGGGGCGCTGGCCGCACTTGCTGCCATGAAGGCGGCAACGCCTGCCCGGAATGCGCCCCAAGTCGCCAGTTCGTCCACCTCTTGCAGGGCGATGCCATAGGTTGCCTGCCCTGTTATCACGCCCAGAGGCTGGCCATTGGCGCCCGTGCCCAGAAAGGTCACGCGGTCAAGTTCTGCGGCCAACGCTGCATTTACGTCGCGCCGCACTGCCTGTTCCAGCGCCGCGCCGGTCTGTAGCATCGCTTTGCGCGTCAAACGCATTTGAACACCAAGCGTGTGATCGGGCTTCATGGGCCGGTCTGCGGTCTGGAACGGGGTCGGGCCACCCACGTTGCCGGTTTCTGTTGCCTGCCATCCGACTGTCGCGCCTGCGGTCGTCACGGGCCATTCGGTCGCGCCGTGATCGATCTGGATCATCTGCACGCCCATGCGGGCCGCAATGCTGTCAGGAAACAGCCGGTCAATGATCGGTCGCGTGCTGATCGGGTCAGGCGTTCCGCTGGCCACTGTGGCGCGTTGTTCCAGCGCCGCCCATGGCACAGGGATGCCGCGATATCCGCCCGCGTTGCGCAGCTCTGTGACAATCTCGGCCGTTGCGCCGTCGAGGGTCCGCCCAGTGTCCAGCGCCAGAGCGACTTGGCGCAGCTCGAAACGGGCCAGCAGCTCGGCATATTCCTGCCCGCTGCGGGTTTCCAGATCGGCCCCGGCCTCGCGGCGTTCGGTATCTTCGGCAATCAGCGCCGCGCGATAGCGGGTCTCATTGGTCCGGTATTCCAGATCGAGGGCTTCCATTGACCGGGTTTCATCTTCGGTCGGGTTCGGATTTGCGGCCAGCGTGGCCAGTTGTTGGCGGATTTCGCTTTGCCGCCGTGCGATTCTCACAGATTCCAACATGATTTGTCCTTTTCGGTGTTGGGTTTCGGTTTGGGTTTGTGCCGTTCCATGTCGGAAACAGCGGTTTGCCATTGCTGGCGCTTGGGATCGGGGGCGGGGTGTCCGCACTCGATCCGCGTCTTGCGGCCATGACAGGCGGGGCAGAGCGCTTGCAGGTTCGCAGGCTTGTAGGAAAGCTCTGGATGCGTGCGCACAGGCTTGACGTGATCGATTTCCAGCCGCCCGCGCGCGCCACATGCCTTGCACTGGTAGCCATCGCGTTCCAGCACGTGCATGCGCAAGGTTTTCCAGCGCTGGCCGCGCGTCACCTTGCGCGAATGGCGCTTGTGATCATCCCTCACAGCCATGCGACACGCGCCTTCTGTGCTGGCCGTGCGCTGCGCCGTTCGCCCTCTGCCACGGCGATAACGGATGCCTGCACGGGGTCGATCCGGCCCATGCTGCGCGCTTTGGTCAGCTTGATATTGTTGCTGTCGTCGCGTTTGGTCACGGCGTCCGCAAAGGCAGAGCGCAACAACAGGGACGGTTGCGCCTTCACCTTGCCGTCATAGGCTGCGCGCCGGAAGCGTTCGCAGTCCTCATTGCTGTCTTTCCAGACAGTTGATCGCCAGATCACCGGCACGCGGATGCCCGCGCGCTGGATCGCTTCGGACAGTTCGGCGCTCTTGTAGCGGTCGGCAATCAGGCACTGGACGGATTCGCCTGCAACGTGCTCCATCACTTTCACCAGCCAAGGGGCAACAGGAACAGTCTTGTCGCCAAGGGTGGTCAACTCGCCGCGTTCCTGCATTTCCTCATAGCGCCGCGCCACGCCGTCCGCTTGGCCCCTGTCCAGCAAGCTCGGCATGCTTGGAAAGGTGCCAAGGCATTCCAGCCGCCCGGTATCAGGCCAGTAGAACGCCGCCGCTGTCATGCTGGCAGAGCCGCCCAGATCGATGCCGATAACAACGGCGCCGGATCGTGGGGGCAGGCTATCGGTTTCGCAGGCAAGCCATTCGTCAACGGTCAACAGCATGTCGCGCGACTCGCCACTGACACGTTCATTCCGGTTGTAGAGCCTGAAGGTCGTCAGGCTCGATCCGCCGCGTGCAATCGCCCGCTGCGCCTGTGCTTCCAGCCAGTCCAGATCAGCGCCGATGCCATGGATTGCGCCGGGGTTGGCAATCAGCAGCGACTCGCGGTCGTCGGCAGGCAGGCCGGGGCTTGGCCGGTGTTCCTGAACGTAGCTATTGGGCAACGGCTCATCAATCCAGCGGCTGAATGGGTGCGTGTCGTCGCTGGCACTGGTGCTGATCAGGAAGGCGCGGCCTGCGCGCTTGCCCAGACCGGAAAGAAGCGCATGCTCCAGCTCGTCGCCACGGTCGAGGGGCCAGTGGCCGCGCTCGTCCAAGATCGCCATGGTGGGCGCGCCGCCAAGCGCGCTTTTGCCGTCGCTGGCAATCACGCGCAGGACGTGCCCGCCGCCATCGCCCTCAAACTCGATTTCCAGCCGGGGGGCACGGCGGTAGATCAGCCGCGCGCGCAGATCGATGGGCAGGGACGCGGCGAACCCTGACACAAAGTCCCAGATGATGCGCCCCTGATCGCGCGTGCGGGCCGCTGCGATGATTTCACGGCGCGGTTGCCGGTCCCAGATGCCCAGAAGCCCGCCAAGCGCAAGCCCTGCCGTGATCGCACTCTTGCCGTTGCCGCGCCCGATGCTCAGGATTGCGGCAGTCGTGTCAGCGGCCAACGCCCCTTGGATGAATTGGCGCTGGAAGGGTGCGAGTGAAACAGGATTGCCAGCATTCGGGCCTTCGGGGATGCTCAAGCTATGCATAAATTGCATGGCTTGATCAGCCGGGGCCAGAGCCTCGTTTTCCCCGTCCTGCGCGAAAATTGAAAAGGATGTCTCTCGGTCACGCCCGCTGGCAAAAACGCTGGCATTGGGACCATGGGCAGAGAACAGATCACGCTGCCCGTTCATCGCGCGCCCCTTCGCTGATCGCCCATGTGGCAATCTTCTCAGCAATCATCGTTGCCGTGGTATCGTTGGCAGTCGGGGGCCATCGCATGGGCAGATCAAAGCCGCCGTTCGAGCGCAGTGCTGGCAGATCAGCAAGACGTGGCCAGCCGTGATCGTCAAGCCAATCATCCCAAGCCTGTGCCGGGTCGCTGTCTGCCTCGATCAGAGCATGCAGATGCGGGGAGGGTCGCAGTTGCGCGCGCCCCTTTTGTTCTAAAGATTGTTCCTTCCTTATATGGGAGTTGCAGTTCTGCGACCTTTTAGGCGCAGGTCTGCTACCTTTTATCCCGCTAGAAAGGTTGCAGGGTTGCGACCTTTTTTCGCTCGATTGTGTGCCCGTCGCCGCGTGTCTTGAGGCCGGTCTGACACTGTGCAGTGCCACCACTTTGCCGGGGGTCAGCAGGGTAAAGCTGGTCAGATGCCCGCGCCCATGAGGCACAGTCCGGGCCAGCCATCCTGCCTGTGACAGATCACCAATCGCTCGGCGCACGGTGTCAACGCTGGTGCCCAGATACTCGGCCAGCGTGTCCAGTCCGGGGTTGATCTGGCCTGTGTCATCATTGGCAAATGTGACGGCCAAGACGGTTGCAAGGTTCTTGGCACGCGGGGTCATGTCAGGTTGCTGCATGACAGCTTTCAGCCACTCGAAACGGTTCATGCGCGCACTCCCCGGTAACGGCCAATGACGCGCTGTAGTGCATAGCTCTGACCAGAGGTGCCGCGCGGGTGCTGCCCTGCCTTGCCCTCGCCTGCATGCCCGCCGCGCCAGTCATAGGACTGCGCCACCTGATCGCGGATTGCGTGCGCAATGTCCGGGGGCAGGTCTGCGCTGGTGCTGCCGAAACCTGCCTCATACTCGATAACAACGCGGGCATTTCTCAGGGCTTCTGGTGTGGCGCTGGCAAGGACAAGAACAGGCCGCTTGCCTGTGATCAGATCGGCCTCGATCTGTTCGCCGTCTGCCATCACTTGAAAGGTTGGGTCGCTGCCAAAGACAGGGCCGATAGGCAGGCGCAGGCGGTCAGTGTCTGGCCAGCCGTCCAGCGTCACGCGGATCACCTGATTGACAAGGGCAATCTCTGCCGTGTCTTCAATCTCATGCGCCGCTGCGTCTGTCAGGGCTTGGATTGCCAAGTCTTCGATATCGCTATCAACGCGCAGGAACAGCTTTGTCTCTGACAGGTCGAGGGGCAAGGCGGGGCGGGTCAGGCGCTGAATGTGCATCATGCCCGCGCCTCCAACTCGATCAGCGCCGCCTTGAGCAACTGGCGCGCGTCTTCGGGTTCGGCCTCAAAGATCGCTTCCCAAAGTCGCTGCGCGCGCCACTCCCTGACCACTGGATGCACGAAGCGTTCCGGCGGGGTAGTGGTTTCGCAAGCAGGCAGATTCGGGCGGGTAACAAGCGGAAACTGTGACGCCACACAGTTTGCCCGCTTTGATCGCAGCTCTGATATTCCGCTAAGTGATTGTTTTGATTTGGTCGGAGTGAGAGGATTCGAACCTCCGGCCCCTGCCTCC
This sequence comes from Natronohydrobacter sp., assembly GCA_020832555.1. Classification (GTDB taxonomy): domain Bacteria; phylum Pseudomonadota; class Alphaproteobacteria; order Rhodobacterales; family Rhodobacteraceae; genus Roseinatronobacter. The sequence goes on from JAFIEM010000045.1 coordinate 22,388, forward strand.
CGAAGACAGTGCTCTACCAGGCTGAGCTACACTCCGACCGTGGGTGTGCTTTAGAAGAGGTGCGCGGGTTTTGCAAGGGGGCCTGCGCGGGCTTTGCGCTGATCGCGGGGGGCGCGGTGGTCCGCAGGGGGCGGGGCTTTCCAAGTCCGGGTTTTTTGCCTATGGATCAGGAAAGACAAGAGCGAGCGGGCAGACGGAATGGACCTGATCACCACGACCGAGCAATTGACGGAATTCTGCGCGCTGGCCCATGCTGCCCCCTATGTCACGATTGACACCGAGTTTCTGCGCGAGCGGACCTATTACTCGAAACTGTGCCTTTTGCAGATGGCCTTGCCGGGTCCGGAGGGGGCCGATAGCGGTCCCGCCGTGCTGGTCGATCCGCTGGCCGAGGGGCTGTCCCTGGCGCCGTTCTATGCGCTGTTGCGCGATGAGAGCACGGTCAAGGTGCTGCATGCCGCGCGGCAGGATCTGGAGATTTTCCATATCGAGGGCGGCACGCTGCCGCGCCCGCTGTTTGACACGCAGATCGCGGCGATGGTCTGCGGCTTTGGTGATCAGATCGGCTATGAGACGCTGGTGCGCAAGCTGGCCAAGGGCAATATCGACAAGAGTTCGCGTTTCACCGACTGGTCGGCGCGGCCCCTGTCCGAGGCGCAGTTGCGTTACGCGCTGGCGGATGTGACGCATCTGCGGGTGATCTATGAGAAGCTGGCACGCCGGCTGGCCGAGACCGGGCGCGAGGCCTGGGTGGCCGAGGAACTGGCGACGCTGAACGATCCCGAGACCTATGTGACCCGGCCCGAGGAGGCGTGGAAGCGCGTCAAGACGCGCAATGATTCGGCGCGGTTTCTGGCGATCCTGCGGGAACTGGCGGCATTTCGGGAAAACCATGCGCAATCGCGCAATATTCCGCGCTCGCGGGTGTTCAAGGATGATGCGCTGCTGGAGCTTGTCGCGCTCAAGCCCAAGTCGGTCGATGATCTGGGGCGCACGCGGCTGCTTCTGCGTGAGGCGCGGCGCGGGGATATTGCGCAGGGCATTCTGGATGCGGTCCGGCGTGGGATCGAATGTCCGGTGAAGGATCTGCCGCAGGTCGAGAACGGGCGCGAGAACATGCAGGTCAACCCGGCGCTGGCTGATCTGCTGCGGGTGCTGCTCAAGGCGAAGTCGGATCAGACGGATGTGGCGGCGAAGCTGATTGCCTCGGCGGCCGATCTGGATGCGCTGGCGGCGGGGCTGCGCGATGTCGCCGCGCTGCGTGGCTGGCGGGCCGAGGTGTTCGGCGCGGATGCGTTGCGGCTGTGCGAGGGCAAGCTGGGGCTGGCGGTGCGCGGTGACAAGGTTCAGGTGATCGCGCTCTAGATTTGCGTGGCGCAGGGGCAACGGGCAGAGCGGCCTGCGGCCTGCGGCCCGGAGAACGGCTTGCCAAAGCGCGGGATGCGCGGGACACTGGCAGGGATGGTCAACAAAGCGGCAAGGATTTGCCCTGCAAACGCCATGATTGGTGACAAGTTAATCATTCTTAAGGAAACCTGAATCGCGCAGGGGAATGCCACGATCATGTCTGAGTCTTCGTCACGGAAACCGGTGCGCCCGTTGTTGAGTGTGACCAATCCCATGTCCAGCCAGTATGACACGATCCTGTATCTGGTGCGCCAGACGACCGGGGCGGAGCTGGTGCAGATCCAGATCGACGGGATGCCGCCGGAACCGGTCCCGGCGGATCTGCAATGCCTGCAGGCCCCGTTGATTCATCAGGGCAAGCGTCTGGGTGTCTTGCGCGCCTATGGGCGGGAATTTGTCGATGGCGCGGCGCATCTGCTGGCGGGATTTGCCGTTCTGGTGGTCGAGCAGCATGCGCTGTGGTCGGTGGCACAACTGGATATGCTGACGGGCGCAATGACGCGGCGGGCCTTCATGTCGGAACTGGGCAATGCAGTGGCCACCTGGTCACGCAGCGGCACACCCTGCAGTCTGATCAGTTTCGATCTGGATCATTTCAAGTCGATCAATGACACCTACGGGCATGGTGCGGGCGACAAGGTGCTGCGCACCGTGGCCAGTGTGGTGCGCTCGGAATTGCGGCCCTGTGACCGGCTGGGACGGTTGGGCGGCGAGGAATTCGGCGTGCTGGTCATCGCAGATGCGAGCGCGGCGCTGGATATTGCCGAACGGCTGCGCGCCATGGTCGAGGGCACCAGTCTGCGCGATCATCCCGAGATCACATTCACCAGTTCCTTCGGTGTGGCGACCTGTGGCGAGGCGGCGGAAACCCGTGATGCGCTGATCGCTGCATCGGATGCACGGCTCTATGAGGCCAAGACCAGCGGGCGCAACCGGGTGGTAGGTGCCCCCGGATTGGTCAGTGCGGCGGCTTTTGGCTGATTGCGCGGGGCCGGGGGGCAGGAAAATCTCCTGATTGCGAAATTGGGGCTTTGATTGGCGGGTGATAATCCATAAATGGAATGCATGTGACCGCAGCGCCATTCCCTGGCCTGTGGCGAAGGGAGAATTCTGATGCTGAACAATATCGGTCCCGCAGGCTTCATCATTATCGCGATCGTAGTGCTTGTGCTCTTCGGGCGCGGCAAGGTCAGCGCCTTGATGGGCGAAGTGGGCAAGGGGATCACCTCGTTCAAGAAGGGCCTGAAGGACGGCTCGGACGAGATCGAGAAAGCCCCGGAAGATGGCGCACGCACGGCGCGCGACATCACGCCCGAAGCTGACAAGGACAAGGTCTGAGTCCCGGCCTGAAACTGGGGCCTGAAACTGGGGCCTGAAACTGGGGCCTGAAACGAGGCCCGAAGCCGGACGTGATCTATAGATTGGATCAGGTTCGGGAATGACCGTCTGACGCGGGGACGCGCAGGCGGGCTTGGCCTGTCAGGGGCAGGGGGATACGCATGTTCGATATCGGCTGGACGGAACTCATGGTCATCGGGATCGTGGCGCTGATCGTCGTCGGCCCCAAGGATCTGCCCAAGATGTTCCGCAGCTTGGGCCAGATGACCGCCAAGATGCGTGGCATGGCCCGCGAGTTTCAGCGCGCGATGGATGATGCTGCCGATGCCAGCGGCGTGAAGGATGTCGCGCGCGATCTGCGCAAGGCGACCGATCCGCAGGGCATGGGGCTGGATGAGTTCAACAAGATGCGCAACTGGGACCCGATGAAGGACGAGGCCAAGGGCAAATCCGCGAAACCGGGCGCTGGCGAGACAACCCCGCCCGATGATGAGGATGAAGCGGCGATGGACCGGATCGCGGCGGAGATGGAGAACCTGCGCCGGGAGCGCGCCGCGAAAACCGCCGATGCGAAACCCGCTGCTGCTGCGAAACCCGCTGCTGCGCCAGAAGCGGCCCCTCGGGCGGCAGAACCTGCGCCGCAAGCGCCTGCGGATAGTGACAAGGGTCAGGCATGACACGCCCCTCGCCGGAGAATGATATTGACGACAAGAGCGCGCCGCTGATCGAGCATCTGGCGGAATTGCGCTCGCGCCTGATCAAGGCCGTACTGGCCTTTGTCGTGGCGATGGTGGCCTGTTTCACGGTCGCGACGCCGATCTTCAATTTCCTGACCGCGCCCCTGTGTTCGGCACTGGCCGATCGCGGGCAGGATTGCGACCTGATCTTCATCAGCCCGCAGGAAGGGTTTTTCGTCGCCATCAAGGTCTCGCTCCTGGGCGGGTTCATGCTGGCTTTTCCGGTGATCGCGGGGCAGTTGTGGCGCTTTGTGGCACCGGGCCTTTACCGGTCCGAGAAGAACGCCTTTCTGCCGTTCCTGATTGCCTCTCCCTTCATGTTCTTTCTGGGCGCGAGCTTCGCATTCTATGTCGTGACGCCGCTGGCCTATAATTTCTTCCTTGGCTTCCAGCAATTCGGCAGCGCGGGCGAGGCCGTGGACGGGGTGCAGGGGGCCGCGCCCTTGTCGGTGGTGTTTCAGGGCTCGGCGCAGGAATATCTGAACCTGACGATCAAGTTCATCGTGGCTTTCGGGATGTGCTTTCAGTTGCCGGTGCTGCTGACGCTGATGGGCAAGGCGGGGCTGGTTTCGGCTGTCGGGCTGAAAGCGGGACGCAAATGGGCGATTGTGGGCATTCTGACGCTGGCCGCGCTGGTGACGCCGCCAGATGTGATTACGCAGGTCATCCTGTTTGTGGTGGTCTATGGGCTGTATGAGATCTCGATCTTCCTTGTTGCGGCTGTCGAGAAGAAGCGGCGCGAGGAATTGCGGCGCGAGGGGCTGCTGGATGATGAGGATGACGAGGTTTTCGCCGATGAGCTGGAAGGCGAGAAATGAGCTTGCCTGAGACGGACGCGCTGCGCCGCATCGCCGAGGCGCTGGAGCGGATCGCGCCGCCGCCTGCGCCGGTGCCGGATCTGGGGGCGGCGGAAGCTTTCGTCTGGCATACCGGGCCGGATCGGTTGCAGCCGGTGGCTCAGGTCAATCGCGTCGCGCTGGATCTGCTGGTGGGGATCGGGCGCGCGCGCGATACGCTGCTGGCCAATACGCTGCAATTTGCGCGCGGGTTTGGGGCGAATAATGCGCTGCTCTGGGGCGCGCGGGGGATGGGGAAATCCTCGCTCGTGAAGGCGGTGCATGGGCATGTTCTGGCGTTGGAGCCAGAATGCGGGTTGAAGCTGGTCGAGATCCAGCGCGAGGATTTGCCGTCGATTGCGCGGCTGATGGAGTATCTGAGGGGCAGTGAGGCGCGGTTCATCCTGTTTTGCGATGATCTGTCCTTCAGCCATGATGACCAGCATTACAAATCGCTGAAAGCGATTCTGGATGGGGGTGTCGAGGGGCGGCCGGACAATGTGGTGCTCTATGCGACCTCGAACCGGCGGCACCTGATGCCGCGCGACATGATCGAGAATGAGCGCTCTTCGGCGATTTCCCCGGCCGAGGCGGTGGAAGAGAAAGTGTCGCTCTCGGACCGGTTCGGGTTGTGGCTGGGGTTTCATCCCTGCGATCAGGACGAGTATCTGGCGATGATCGCGGGCTATTGCGCGGCTTACGGGCTGGAGATCGCGCCGGATCGGTTGCGGGCAGAGGCGATCGAGTGGCAGGCCACGCGCGGGAGCCGTTCGGGGCGGGTGGCCTGGCAGTTTTTTACCGATCTTGCGGGTCGCGAGGGTGTGCGGATTTGAGAGGGGGGCTTGAGGGACTGCCGTCCCTCAAACTCCCTGCTTCAAGGGGCAT
>JAFIEM010000196.1 GCA_020832555.1 Natronohydrobacter sp.
GTCATGGCGGGCCGGTGAAAGTCTTCGTGGCCACACGGCCAGTAGATTTCCGCAATTATGCCGAGTACATGATTATGCAAAGCTGCAGATCAACAGGTGAAGGCCGCCAGTTGCGCGAAAGCCGGGACAAAGCGCTGAAGCAGGATAAACGTCCGCATCGCACCGACTCGCGGCTCCTCGAAGAGGACGCGCTGCGGGAAGAATTCGATGATGCGGCGCAGGCGCGCCGTCCTGACCGCGCCGATGACATTGCGGGCGAGGATGGTCGCAGCAAGCGCAAGAGCTGGAAGCAGCGCGCGCAGGAAAAAGGTCACCGCCGCAGCCGCGGGCGCGGCTATGGCATGAAGAGTGATGGGGATTGATCAACCATCGCCAGCAGCCACTATTCCGTTGCGCGCTGCATCGAAGGCTTCTTTCAGGGCGCGGTGGTCAGCCAGTCCTTCCACGCAGAACGGATTTAGAAACTGGCGTCCTGCAAAGAGTCGGCGATCTACAGGGCTGAGCTCTGCGTCATCGCAAACCCTCTGCCAATGTTCGGCAATGATGGCGATCTGCGCTTCGATCAGCGCCGTGGCCTCGGCTTCGCTTAGGTGAAAGTCAGGCGCGGCTGAAAGGCAGGTGGCAAGGGTGCTGAGATTGGTTTGGCCCTTGATCAGCATGGCTTGTGAGGCCTCACCGCCCGTGCGGTTTTGCGGACAAATGTCATAGGCAGGCGTCAGCATAAGCATCTTGCCATCCCAAAAGGCAGCATGGTTGCGTGCATGGTCATCCGTGTTGCCACAAAGGATATTGAAACATATCCGCCCGTAGAGTTCTTTCAGGGTATCCTTGGGATCGGTGAAGCGGTGGCGGATGATCTCGGCGAAGTCTTCGTAGGATGCATAGCGCGCCATCATTTCGTCAAGCCCGAGCATGGTCAGGGCGGACACCATGGCGCGGCGTGTCCAGCCATCATCTGACAGTGTACGGTCGAAACGCTCGATCAGCAGTACGTCTTTGCCGGCCGCGCTGGTGATGGAAACAGGCGCGACACTCAGGCCGCAGGCCTTTGCCAGCGTCATGGCGATGTATTCTGCCTTCACAACGCTCTGCGTGTCCGTGCTCGATGCAAACTTGGCGATGTATTTTTTGTTGCCGTCTTCGATAAGGGCTTTCGGCCGCGCGCCGCCGATCGCTGTCCCATGGTTCAGCGCCAGTTCAAGTGCGGGCGTAAGCGGCAGGCCTTTCTCCACAAATTCGGCGGCAGCCAGCAATTCATCAAGCGGGGCTTCATTGTTTCGGCGCGGCTCGTAGAGCGTCGCGGATGTCTGGAAATCCAGAGCGCCGATACGGTCAGAGCCCGACTGAAGCAGAAACGTCAACTCACTGAGTTCCTGTAATCCCGCCGTATCAGGATGTCGGCCTGTCAGCGTGTTAATGATCACGCGCCGCCCCCAGGCATCAGGCGATCCGTCCCGAATGCTGCTTGGCAGGGACAGACCCGTCTTCGGGGCGATCGTACCCCGCTGAAGCGGAAGTTCAGGCTCGTAGATCGAAATCGCGTCCTTACGCTCCCGATAGCTGGCGCCATAGGTGAACAGCAGGCGGTCGCCATCCTGCGTCAGCCGTCCGGCCACCACCGGCTCGGTTTCGCCCGGCAGCCAAATCCAGACATAGGCTTCGCTCGCATCCGTCCTAGAAGTCATCATCGAGCTCCTTCATTGATGGACGGACGGATTTCGGGAGTAGCGTCAGCTTTTCGTCGAGACGGGCATTGTGCATGGCCAGCGTGCGTTCGTCATACTCGAACAGGCGCACACCGACGAGTGCAGCGACCTCGAAGACGATGCCAACCTCCGGGCCGGATTCACCATACTCGATCCTGCGAAGGGTCTTGCGGGTGATGCCGGCGCGTTCGGACAGTTCGGCTGCCGTGAGTCCACGCTCCAATCGGCCGACCTTGATCAGCTTGCCGAGGATCGAGAGCGCCTGCTTTGTGACGCGGGAATAGCTGCGTGTTCGCTTCATCGCAACCCTGTCTTTGGGTAAGTTAATGCCCATGAAACGGCTATATGGGCCTTTAACTGCTCATGATAGGCAGAACTCAGATTAATTGTCAAGGTCATGGGTAATGTATGACCCTTTAAGCTGCTATATGAGCCTTTAAGTGCCCATAACACTGTAAACGTATCGCGGCGATGATGGAGAATGCCGGTTGCGATCTGCCCACCCTTGTCATCGCGGAGTGCCAGGACCTGCTGGCGCAAATTGCGGAAAAGACCGCTAGGGTTGAGGCGAAGACCAAGGCCTTGAAGGCTCTCGCAGCCAAGACCGATACCGCGCGGCGCCTTCAGACGATGCCTGGCATCGGGCCCTTGACGGCGCTGGCGGTTGAGGCCTTCGCCCCCGACATTGAACAGTTCAAATCCGGCCGGGATTTTGCGGCTTGGCTGGGACTGGTGCCGCGCCAGCACTCGACCGGCGGCAAAGCCCGGCTGGGGCGGATAGCGTTGCAGCGTCTCTTCGTTCTTGGCCCGCCGCTCACGTGACATTCATGATGCTACCCGCCACATCCGAAACCGCCCCTGCCCTGTCACTTCCCGGATAAGTCCGCGCGCTTCCATCCATTCCAGATTGCGCTGAACGGCAGCGCGGCTGGCACCTGTCAGCTCTTCAGCCATCGGTGCGGAGATCAGCGGCCAGTCGGTCAGCACGCAGCGCAGCGCTGGCGGTGTGCGGCCTGATAGCTTCGCCATCGCAGCTTGCGCGCGTTGGTCCCAAGCTTCGATATCATCAAGCTGACGCATTGCGGTCAGAATCGCAGCCTCCATCCCATCGAGCCAACAATTAAGGCGGTCGCAAGCTGTGCCGCTCGCGCGTAGCCCCCCTGCCCCGCCCATGGCAAGCGGTGCAAAAAATGCACCTTTGTTTTGTCCCACTGCAAAGCGGGCGGCGGTGATGGCGGCCTCAGTCCGACCCCGCTGCCCGTCCAGTCCCGCGAGTGACCAGAGGTGATACCCCATGCAAGCCCGGCTGATCGGATGCAATGCCTGCGCAGCCTCCATCAGGTCTGACCAACCCTCGGCGCGATCAGAGAATTGCGTATCCCGCTCATTCTTGTTGTCCGGTTCATGACGGCCGAGGAATTCTGCCAACCCTGCCTCGGGACCTGGCCCACTGGTCAGTCTGCGCACTGACCAGCCCGCGCTGGCAAGGGCGCCCGCATCATCTTGCACACCAGACAGGCGCAGCCCTACCCACAGTGCCAGCCGATCCGCGCCAATCCGGTCCCCCGCAAACCAGCTCAATTCCGTAGCCTCCATCAATGCCAGGCGATGCCGCCACCCCTCAGGGCTGCGCAGCAGTCGATCATCCAACGCCCCAAGCTTGCCCGCGACATGCGCAAGCCGCGCGGCCAATCCGGCCTCTGCCTGTTTCCAGTCATCGACGAGCGTGGCCTCTGATGGATCAGACCTTGGGCCAGGCGGCAGAAAATCCGGCTCATCCTCAAGCGGTCCCGGCAAAAACCACAAATGTCGCATTTGCTTTATCATTTCAGCGCATGATTACATCTTGATTTCGGGATGAT